>PMCY01000073.1 GCA_003154255.1 Candidatus Aminicenantota bacterium
GCCCGTTCATGACCTCGGGGCCGAAATCGTCGCGGTCGAAAAGGAGCGAAGCGCCGAGATGGAACTTTCCCGTCGGCGTCGGTTGATAACCCCAGTTGTGCGAGCCCGGGTTCGAGCGCAAAGTGTTCTGCCAGCTCGAAGGATAGCTGAAGCCGACCCGGCCGTCCGCGTCGGCGTCTTCGGCCGTCCCGATCCAGACGGCCGGCTCGGCATTGGGATTCTTTTCGGGGTAGGTATGCAGGCCGAAGAAATTCATTTTCAGCTTGGGCAGCTGGGCCAGGATCGCCTGGTAGGTGTCCTCGTTCCACCAATCCGGCCCCTCGGCGAAGTCGTGGAACGGCTGGATGCCGCGCCAGGGGAACAAGGGGCGGCCCGATTCGTCGAGATCGGGCATGCGAAAGACGATCTTGTCGTCGGGAATGACGTCGCCTTCAAGATAGAAACGTACGCCCAGCTTCTCGGCAAAGGCATAGGCCGCGTAAAGAATACCCGGCCCGTCGCCGCCCCCGATGAACAGGAATGATTCGCCGTTTTTTTTCAGGGTCTTGAGCCAATAATCCTCGGCCCCCAACTGGGGCGCTTTAGCCGGGGCGAAATTATCGAAAACGCCGGACGCCAACATGACGCCGGCTTTGTCGATGACCAGACCGGGCGCTTTGGCCTCGGCCAACGAGGCGATCGGTGTGATCGCCGCGAGTCCTCCCGTCGTCGCATACAGATAGCGGCGGACTTCGGCGGCGGCCAGGCGCTCCAGGGCCGACGCATCTTTCGACAAATAGATGGGCGGGACCTTGGCGGACCGGGCGCAGGTCAGCGTGGCGATAAGGACGGTCAGAAGGACCAGGATCTTTTTGGCGTGCGTCATTCTTGAACTCCCTTGGGCCGTATTTTAGTCGGAGGGCCAAGCCGCGTCAAACCGGGCCGCGGAGTATTTTGACAACGGGATACGGCCGGAATATCATGCCTGCAGAGAGATTCGCCGTGTTCGGAAGGGAGGAGACGCCATGAGATTCCATGTGCTTGTCATTCCGGCTGCCATGCTGGCCATCGCCGTTTCGGCCGCCCCGCAATTCGCGCCGACGGCCCAGGTCGCCACCCAGGGAGAAGAGATCACCTACGCCATGCCCCAAGGCTGGGTGATGCAGCCGGTCCAGGGCGGCGGACCGGAGATGAAAGCTCATTACGCCTTTTATTACCAAGGGATGCCATGCGGCGAGTTGTATCTGTACGGACAACCGTTGGCGGGCGCTCGGACGGTCGAACAAGTCTTCCAGGACGGCCTGGCCAAGGTCCGGCCGACCCTGCCTTATTACCAGGCCCGGGGGACCCAGAAAATCAGTGTCGACGGGATGCCGACCATGGTCCATGAATTTGCCTACGCGCCCACGGGGGGAAACATATGGTGGATCGCCCGCACCTACACAATGATCTCCGGATCCAGCGTCTATACGTTCTTCTTCCAGACGCTGCAGAATTATTTCCCCAGCGTCCAGCCGGCATTCGCCGCGGTCATGGGGACCGTCAAGTCCAGCCCGAGACCCGCCCCGGTCCCATTCGCCGACACTCCGGCCAACAAAACGGCGGCCGTGACGGGCGGCGGACTGACCGGCGACGACCTGGGGCTGAACTTTGAACTTCCCTCCGGCTGGCAATTGGCCGACGACCCGGCCGGGGCCAAGTATCGCCAATACGACGTCGGCGGCAGCCAGGTCGCCTCTCTATTCATCATCAAGGCCGACGAAACGGCGGGCCTGGCTTCGCTCTTCGGCGCGCCGACGGAATCGGCCGTCGAAGAGGCCTTGAACAACCGGATCGAGCGGGAGTTCAAGACCTACGCCAAGTACGCTCCCGTTTCCACCTTCAAGCGAAAGATCGCCGGCTACGCCGGAATCGTCCACGACTTGAGTTTCGAAATCGGAGGCCGGCCCGTCGCCTATCGCTGGTGCGCTTTCGCCGTGCCCCGCAAATCGGATAAGCCCTCGGTTGTCGTCGCCCCCGAAGTTTTGCCTTTCGCCTTCATGACCACGATGCCGGAGCGGGCCGGCGAACTCCGTAAACAATGGGATGCGATCATCGATACCATGCGGCCCAAGGTCGCGGCCGTTCCGGTTCAAGCGACGGCCGCCGAGCCGACGGCGCAGGACACGCCGAAGCGCAACCCCGCTTGGGCCACTCCCCCGGCCAAAACGGACGGCGGCCTGCCGGCCCTGGTCGAAGACCAGCCCGAAGCGGGCCTCTATTCTGATCCTGTGGGCCGGTATAAGATCAAACTTCCCGATGGCGCCGTCCCCCAGAAAACCGAAGACAACGCGTCCTGGTTCGGAATGCCGGGGGCCAAAACGATCTTCATCATCCATAACTGCCGCGACGACGAGGCGGCCGCCGTCCTGGCCGCCCGCTTCGCGGCGGGGAAAAAGTCCGGCGGGACGCCGACCGTCCTGAACGTGGCCGGGCGGGAGGCCACGATCACGCTGTTTACGGCCAAGGACGCCGACGGCGAGAACCTGGCCTGGGTGGTGGCCTCCTACAAAGGCGCGGGCCTGCTCATCGCCATCAACCTGCCGGCCAAAGACTACGCGGGGGCCCAGGCCTGGATCGGCGGCCTGCTGCGCGGGGTCCGGTTCAGCGCCGAGTCGCCAGCGCCCGGATCATCGCGTCGACCTTCCGCTCCAGCGCGTCCTTGAAGGCCTCGACGGACGCCTCGAGCGTAGCCCGGAGGTGGTCCCGGACGAACATCGGCGCGCCGAAATGGACGCGGATGGTTCCCGGGATCATCCAGGGCAGCTGCGTCCCGAACAGGGCCAGGGGCGTCACCGGGACGTCGATCCCGTCCCGCACGCGCATGTCATAAGCGACCAGGGCCATGCCCCGGCCGAACGGTTTCATATAGGGGTTCTTCTCCGCCGGATCGACGCGGCCCCGCCCCTGCAGGGAGACAATGGCCCGGCCCCGCCGCAGATATTCCTCGCAGATGGCAATGGCCTCTTTCTTGCTGCCCAGCAGATCCACGGGAATGGCCCCCACCCGGGCGATGTTGGAAGAAATGTAATCGACGAACAACCACTTGTACGGATTGAGAATGAAGTTGAGGAAATCGCCGATCCGGCCCATGTGGCGGTGCAGGTGTTTCTTGACCAGGAAGTTGAATTCGGGCCGGGTGAAGAGCTGCTTGTTGGCGTTAAAGAAGATCGGGCGCGGGACGGTCCAAAAAAGCGTGGAGACATCCTTGTAGGCCCCGCAGTGGTTGCCGATGAGAATGCTCGGCCCGCGCCGGACGAAGTTCTCCGCGCCAAGGACCTCGATCGTTTTGCCGGCCAGGACGATTTTCCCGATGCGGTTGATCATGGGCACAAAACGGCGCAATTCCTTTTCATGATCGTACTCGGGCCTGGGCTTGCGCATGACCTTACTTTTTGGGGCCTATTCTATGCGGAACGCCCCGCCTTGTAAATCGCCGGACGGCTGTGCTAACGTGGAGTCCGAATCCCGACCGGGAGGTTTCCCGTGGCCCTGCTCATCCGTCGCGGAACGGTCTTCGGCCCGCATCCCTTGGGCGTCCGTGATGTTTTCATCGCCGGCGGCCGGATCGAGGCGATCGCCCCGCCGGGAGCGATCGAGACGCGCGGCCTGGACGTCGACGTCATCGAGGCCGAGGGAAAATCCGTTCTACCCGGGCTCATCGATCCGCACGTTCACATCCTGGGCGGCGGCGGGGAAGGCGGTCCGGCCACGCGCGCGCCCGAGATCGGCGTCGAAGATATCGCCGGGAGCGGCGTGACCACGGTTATCGGCTGTCTCGGCACGGACGGCGTCACCCGCCACATGGCCTCGCTCCTGGCCAAAGCCAGGGCCCTGGAGATCGAAGGCGTCTCGACCTGGCTGTTTGCCGGCTCCTACGAACTCCCGGTGAGGACGATCACCGGCAGCGTCCGCTCCGATCTCGCGCTCATCGACAAGATTGTCGGCGCCGGCGAGATCGCCCTGTCCGACCACCGCTCCAGCCAGCCGACTTTCGAAGACATCGCCAAGCTGGCCGCCGAATGTCGTGTCGGCGGGATGCTCGGGGGCAAGGCGGGCGTTCTGCACATCCATCTCGGC
This sequence comes from Candidatus Aminicenantota bacterium, assembly GCA_003154255.1. Classification (GTDB taxonomy): domain Bacteria; phylum Acidobacteriota; class Aminicenantia; order Aminicenantales; family UBA4085; genus UBA4085. Next base: position 4,099 of record PMCY01000073.1, read on the forward strand.
GACGGGGCGCGGGGATTCGCCTATTTGTGGCGCCTGATGAAGGAGACCGAAATTCCGCCGGGCCAGATCGTCCCCACCCATGCCAACCGCAGCCGCCGGCTTCTCGACGAGGCCGTCGAATACGTTCGTGCCGGCGGATTCGCCGATCTGACCGCGGGCATCGATCCCGAAGAGGATCGTGACGATGATGTCAGCGTCGAAACGGCCGTCCGGCTGGCCCTGGAACGCGGCGCCCCGCTGGCCCGTTTCACCGTCAGCTCGGACGCCAACGGGAGCATGCCGCGATTCGATGCGTCGGGCGCCCTGATCGGACTGACGATCGCCACCCAGCGGACGCTTCTCCTCAAGTTTCGTTCGCTGGTTCGCCGCGGCATCCTGGGGCTGGACCAGGCGGCCGCGCTCTTCGCCGCCAATCCGGCCGGGATCTACAAGCTCCCCGGCAAGGGTGTGCTGGAACCCGGCGCCGACGCCGACCTTATCGTGTTCGATGCGGGGCTCGAACTGACCGACGTGATCGCCCGCGGTCGCCAGCTCATGCGCGGGGGGCGGTTGCTCGTCCGCGGCACGTTCGCCCATCCCGCCGATTGAATCCCTCTTCGAGGTGAGTCCATGACCGCCCCATCCGCCGCTCCGGCTGCGCGCCCTCCGCGGCGCCCGGTCCCCTTCGGCATCGCCGTCCTTCCCCTGATCACCGTGGCCATTCTCCTGGGGATCGGATACGGCGTGTACAAAATCAAGCCGCAAGTGCTCCTCATCGCGGCGGCCTTGCTGACGGGCGGGCTGGGGGCGGCCCTCAAATTCACATGGGCCGAGATGGAGCAGGGCATCGTCGAGAGCATCCGCAAAGCCATGCCGGCCATCCTGATCATGCTGACCGTCGGCGTCCTGATCGGGTCCTGGATGGCCAGCGGCACGATCCCCATGATCATCTATTACGGATTGAAGCTTATTTCGCCCCAATTCTTCCTGGTGACGGCCTGCTTTGTCTGCAGCATCACGGCCCTGGCCACCGGCACATCCTGGGGAACGATCGGCACGGTCGGCGTCGCCTTCATCGGCATCGCCATGGGCCTGGGCGTTCCGCTCGGGCCGGCGGCGGGTGCGATCGTCTGCGGCGCTTACTTCGGCGACAAGATGTCTCCCTTCTCGGACATCCCCAACCTGGCCGCGGTCACGGTCGGGGCCAACCTCTTCGACCACATCAAGCACATGATATGGTCGGCCGCACCCGGGTGGCTCCTCAGCCTGATCGTCTTTTTCTTCGTCGGCTTGCGCTCCGGAGGAAAGTCGATCGACTCGCCGGCCATGACCCTCATCCTGGAGACGCTGAAGAAAAGCTTCCGCTTCAACGTCGGACTCCTCCTGCCCCTGCTGATCGTTTTCTATCTGGCCTTCACCAAGCGGCCGACCATCCCCGGGATGCTTATGTCCGCGGTACTGGCCGCAGTCTTGGCCCTGATTTTTCAACACGAATCCGTGGTCCGCATCGCCGCGGCGGTGAACACCGGCTACCCGGCCCGCACCGGCGTCGAGATCGTGGACAAGCTCCTGGCGCGGGGCGGACTGATGAGCATGATGGAAACCCAGCTTGTGGCCTTCACCGCCTTCGCTTTCGGCGGAATTATGCAGAAGACGGGAATGCTGGCCGTGATCCTGGACCGGGTCATGGCCCTGGCCCGCCGGACGGGAAGCCTGGTTACGGTGACGATCGGCTCCTGCCTGGCCACGGCCCTGGTGACGGGCAGCTCGTATCTGTCGGTCATCCTGCCGGGCGAATTGCTCGCGCCGGCCTACCGGAACAGGGGACTGGCGGCCAAGAACCTGTCGCGGATCATCGACGAATGCGGCGGGATCATGGTGCCGCTCATCCCCTGGAGCATGGCCGGCGTGTATATTGCCGGGGCCCTGGGCGTCCCGGTTCTGTCTTATCTGCCCTGGGCCATCGGCAATTATGGGGCGATCATGATCCTGGCGGCCTACGGATTTACCGGGTTCACCATGTCCCCCAGAATCAGGGACGACGAAACTCAGGCCGGATCCTGATCAGTCTTCGTCTTTTTTTTCAAAGGCCTTATCGAATTTTTCCCGGGCCTTTTTCAGCTTTTCCTGCTCCAGCGCGGCCGTGGCCTCGAATTTACCGGCCAAGCCGTTCTTCTTTTGCTTTTCCTTGAACAGAAGCTCATCCAGGGACTCTTTCTTTTTGGCCGCCTTTTCCGATTTCAGGACGCGGCGGTTCTCCCCATCCACCCAAATGACGGTCTGGCAATGGGGACAGGCGATTTCGAAGACCTTTTCGCTCATGATTCAATCAATCTAGCAGAAGCGGCACAGGCAAGCAACTTGAGGGCAAACAGGTGGGAAGCGAGGGGGGNNCGGTCGAGGCGGTGTTTTTTGAGGAGCTTGAAGAGGCCCTGACGGGACAGGCCCAGCTGCTCGGCCGTGCGGGCTTTGTTGTAATTGCAGCGGCGGAGGGCCTGATGGAGAAAACGGCGCACGAATTCCGCCTTGGCCTCGGCGAACGAGCCCCCGGCCGAGACATCCCCCGATTCCAGCTGGGGGTTCAATTTGGGTGAGAGGTGTTCGGGCCGGACGACACCATCCTCGCCGCAGAGGATCAAGGCCCGCTGGATTTCGTTCTGCAGCTCCCGGACGTTGCCCGGCCAGCCATAGGCGCACATCAAGTCCATGGCCCGCACGGAAAACTCCACCCGCCGCCGGCCCATGGCTGTGCCGTAGCTTTCCCCAAAACGTTCCAGGAGGGCCGGAAAATCGTCGCGACGCTCCCGCAACGGCGGCACGTCAACCACGATGATCTTGAGCCGGTAATAAAGGTCCTCCCGGAAGCGCGACGCTTCGACCTCCCGCTCCAGGTCCTTGTTGGTCGCGCTGATGAAACGGGCCTCGACCCGCCGGGTGCGGGTCTCGCCGACGCGGCGCATCTCGCGTTCCTGAAGGACGCGGAGGAGTTTGGCCTGGAGGGGCAGGGGCAGGTCGCCGATTTCGTCCAGGAAAAACGTGCCCCGCGCGGCTTCCTCGATCAGGCCGGCCTTATCGCGGAGCGCCCCGGTGAAAGCGCCGCGGACATGGCCGAACAGCTCGCTTTCCAGGAGATGATCGGGGATGGCCGAACAGTTGACCGCGACGAAAGGGGCGATGGCACGGTATCCGCGGGTGTGGATCTCCCGGGCGATCAGCTCCTTGCCCGTCCCGCTTTCACCAACGATCAAAACGGGCGCGTCCAGGTTTTTGATTTTTTCGATCAAGTCCAGGATGCGGGCGAAGGCTTCGCTCGTTCCGATCAAAAGGCCGCCGTCCGAGGGCATCGGTGGGGTCCGTCCTTCGCCGCGGCCGGATCATTCCGCCGCGACACAAGGAGGGACGCGTCGGCCAAGCGTTTTTCTCACCCCGTTGACGTGCCGCCTGACCGCTGAGAGCGTATCAAGCTTTCGGAACGAGAAAACGCCGCTCAGCTCCGGCCGCCCAAAATCCCGCCCAGAACGCCGCGGATGATGGAACGGCCGATCTGGCTGCCCATGGACCTTACCGCGCTCTTGCCCATCGCTTCGAGCATGGAATCGCGGTGGCGTCCGGCGGGCTGCCGCGGCGCCTCGGGCGCGGGCAAGGGGATTTGCGGACGGCGTGGGACTCCGGCAGGCTGGGGGGCCTCGCCCGGGGCTGCCTGGCCGCTTCGGCCCTTGAGGATTTCGTAGGCCGATTCGCGGTCGACGGCTTTTTCATAGTGGCCGTAGAGCACCGAGCCCCGGACGATCCCGTCGCGGGTTGAAGCGGGAATCGGCCCGATCTGGCTTTTCGGGGGGTAGATGAAAGCCCGTTCGACGACCCCCGGCTGGCCTTTTTCGTCCAGAAAAGAAACGAGCGCTTCGCCCACGGCCAGCTCGGTGATGGTCTCGGCCACGTCGAATTTGGGGTTGGCCCGCAGGGTCTCGGCCGCCGCTTTGACCGCTTTCTGGTCGCGCGGCGTAAAGGCCCGCAGGGCATGCTGGACGCGGTTGCCCAGCTGGCCCAGCACGATGTCGGGCACGTCGAGCGGATTCTGGGTGACGAAAAAGACCCCCACGCCCTTCGAGCGGATGAGCCGGATGATCTGCTCGATCTTTTGAAGGAGCGGCTCAGGCGCATCGCTGAAGAGAAGATGGGCCTCGTCAAAGAAGAAAACCAGTTTGGGTTTGTCCAAGTCGCCCACCTCGGGCATCTGTTCGTAGATCTCGCTCAGCATCCAGAGCAGGAACGTCGCGTAGAGCTTGGGCGAAAGCATAAGCTTGTCGGCCGCCAGGATGTTGATCATCCCGCGCCCCTGGCCGTCCGCCTGGAGGAAATCATCCAGATTGAGGGCCGGCTCGCCAAAAAGCCGGTCGCCGCCCTGCGTTTCAAGGTCGAGAAGGGAACGCTGGATGGCCCCGATCGAGGCGGCCGAGACCCGACCATACTCGGTCGTGAACTGCTCGGCGTTGTCGCCGGCGTATTGAAGCATGGCCCGCAGGTCCTTGGTATCCAGCAGGAGGAGGCCGTTGTCGTCGGCGATCTTGAAGACGAGAGACAAGACGCCGCTCTGGATTTCGTTCAGATTGAAGAGGCGGCTGAGGAGGAGCGGCCCCAGCTCGGAGATCGTCGTCCGGGTGGGATGGCCCTGTTCACCGAAGATGTCCCAGAAGGTCACCGGACTAGCCGAAAAACCGAATGAACCGAGCTTCAGCAGCTTGATCCGTTCCTGGATCTTGGGCACGGCCGTCCCAGCCTGGCTGATTCCGGCCAGGTCTCCCTTGACGTCGGCCATGAAGACGGGCACACCGGCGGCGCTGAAACCCTCGGCCATGACTTGGAGGGAAACGGTTTTGCCCGTGCCCGTGGCCCCGGCGATCAGGCCGTGCCGGTTGGCCATTTTGGGGAGCAGAAAGAGATTTTTATCGCTTTTGGCGATGAGAAGAGGGGCGGCATCGCTCATGATCATTCCTTTCTTTCTTTTTATATCCCAAGTAGGGGTCAGGTCTCAACATTCAATAAAGTTGCCTATCCCGCTGATTAATCACTAATTTCGCATATGCCGACGACAAAAAACAGGTCGCTCCATCATCTATCTTAGCCGTTTTGTGAACATTACCAGACTTTGTTGAATGTTGAGACCTGCCCCAGCAGAAACCGGGACGTGCCCCGCTAAAAGCCGGGACTTACCCGCCCAGCCTGGGGCATGCCGGTAAAACCCGCGGCATGACCCCTGTCACTCCTCCGCGATTTAGGCGCGGACGAGTGCGGCGGAATCGGATCCCCAGCAAGAGCTGGGGCCCCTGCCGCCGCCGTTAACATTTCGGGAAGACGGGGGGTATACTCCTATGTGACATGGATCAAAAGGAGCTGGAATTGATCGAGCGCGTTCTGGCCGGAGATGCCGCGGCATTCGAGCCGCTGGTAACCCCTTATCGGGGCGCCCTCATCGGTCTGGCTTCGCGCATCGTCACGAACCCCGAAGACGCCCGGGAAGCCGTCCAGGAAGCCCTCCTCAAGGCCTTCTGTTATCTCAAAAGCTGCGATCCCGCACTGGGCTTCCGCAGCTGGCTCTATCAGATCGTCGTCAACACGGCCCGAGGATACCGCAAGCGGGCCGGGGCCGAGCTTCGCGGCCTGGCCGAAGCGGTTTCCGAATGGAATCCCAGGACTCTTACGGATGATCCCGCCGCAGGTCATGAAAAATCCCAGGCCAAGGACCGCCTTCGCCAATGCCTGGATGTCTTGTCCGACCGCGAACGCGAAGTCTTCTGGCTTCGCGAGATCGAGGAGCTGAACGTCGAGGACACCGCCCGGATTCTGAAATCGTCCTCGATCTCCGTCCGCGTCCATCTCAACAGGGCCCGGCGAAAGGTCTTGGAGCGTTTCCGGTCGAAATATCCGGACCTTACGGGAGAGAACCAATGAACCGCCGCGATCAAGCCGCTTTTAAAAATGCGCGGGCGTCCTTGCGGCAATGGGCCGGAGAGGATGACGGATCGGGTTGGACTGACGAGGAATGGCGGAGGCTCATGGAACGCGCGGCGGCTCAAAGGACCGAGCCGATCAAAACCGGACGTTTTCCCCTCCTCCGACCGATTGTTTCCGTAGCGGCCGCTCTGGTTGTTCTCGTCTGGGCGGCGATCTCTCTTTTAAAGACCCGTTCGATGGAACTTTCCACCCGGAATACGGCCGGACGGGCGGAAATCGCCGCTTCCGCAATCGAGGCTTTCCGGCCCCTGCCCCAAATCGTTTCTCTCGAACCCGCCGGACGGGACCAATCCGCCTCGTCGCGTCCGGCCGCGCCTTCCGACACCCGCCGCCTTCTCGCTTCGGCCGCCTCGCTGCCGATGAAGGACGAGAATAAGCCCGCCTTCACCTGGATTTCTCCCGAGACCGGTCTCAAGATCGTTTGGTTCACGAATAACAATTTAAAACTGGAGGATTTGCCATGAAGAAGAAGCTGTTCGTCGGATTAATCGCCGTTTTCTGCCTGGCCCTGGCCGCGGCGGCCTTCGCCGAGGACCGCGAGGACGGCCAGGCCAAGGCCGAACCGCAGATGCGCAAGGAAATGGTCAAGCTGAAGTATGTCCGCGGTCAGGATGCTTGTGAGCTCCTCAATGCCTACACCAGCCGCGGCGGGCGGATTTCCATGTCCCAGGACGCCAACCGGACGAACATTCTCGTTCTCAGTGATACGCCCGAAATCGTGGACAAGATGCTGTCCCTGATCAAGGAGATCGACGTCAAGCCTGCCGAGATGCAATTCATGGTCCAGATCCTCATGGGCAGCGAGGCGGGCGAGTACAAAAGCGACGAAACGCTCAAGAATGATCCCGTCATTCGCGAACTCCGCGGAGTCATCAAGTACAAGAATTTTTCCACCCTGGACGGTACCGTTCTCCGGGTGATTGAAGGCCAAATGGCGGAGGCTAAAGTCGGAACAAAAGGCGAGTACTCTCTCCGACTGACGCCCAAGCTGATCCGCGACGGTGCGGTTGAAACAATCAGAGCCGAGATCGAATTCTATCGGCCGGACTGGGCCCCCATCGCCCCCAATCAGACCAACCCCCAGATGATCAACTACGATCTCGTCCGCACGACGCTGATGCTCAAGCCGGGCGAGAAGACCGTGGTCGGCGTCTCTAAGAGTGACGCGGACAAGGGCCTGATCCTGATCATCTCGGGCAAAGTAATGAAATAACGGCGGACGAGCGGCCCGCCCTAGGCGATTTTTTCCAGAATCTTGACCCTTTTGCCGACGTCCCGATACTTGCCGTTCCAGGCTTTAACCCGGCGGAAAAGTTCGAGCGCCTGGACGTTTTCATTGAGGTCCTCGAGGAGTTCGGCCCGTTCATAGGTCAGGGAGAAGTCGGCGTCCGACCCCGCCGTGATCAGCCGCAGGGCTTCGTCGATCCAGCGCAAGGCCTCGCGGAAATTGCGGCGCCGCTTCCAGCTCTGGCTGATCAAGCCGAAGCAGTCGGCGGCCCGGCCGGCATCCTTGGCGGCCAGCTGGAACTCGGCCACGGCCTCGTCATAGAGGCCCTGCTCAAGGAAGGCCAGGCCCAGGTTGTAGCGGGCTTCGAAATCCGTCCGCTCGATCTTTTCGTCGACATGACGCTTGAATTCGGCCACGATCTCGCCCAGGTCCTTTTCGATGACCGAGGTTCTTCCCTTGATCTGGCGATAGAAGGCCGTCTCGATGGCGTCCAGTTCCTCGCGGATCTTGGCCGTCAGATCCGGGTAGCGGAAATCGGCGGCGGGAGCCTGGCGGGCGGCGGCGAGGTCGGTCCCGCCGAAGATCTCGTCCAGAGACACCGTGTCTGAAACGACCCGATCGGGCAACGGCCGTTCGGGAGGAACGGCCGGCCGGGATTCCGCTTCCGAAGCCTCCTGGCCGATGACCCGGTCGATGAGAAGAGACACGTCCCCGGGCGCCATGGCCGGAACGTCCTTGGGCAGGCGCTCATATTGCGTATGGATCCGGGGATCGTCCGGATAGAGAAGCATCAGGTTTTCCAGGATCCGGCGGGCGTTGCGGACGAGCCCCTGCTCAACATAAAGATCGACCTTGGACAGGTTGGTGCGGATGATATCCTGGTCTTTCTCCGGCAAAACGGGAGCCCGGTCGGGCGGCTTCGAAGCCGGCTCGGCGACGCCATCCGGCTCGGACTTCCGGATGGCCTTCCAGCGTTTCTGTATCTCCGGGTCATCCGGACAGATCTCGGCCAGCTCCCCGGTCAGGGATCGCACGGCGGCGGCATCCTTTTGGCGCTCGGCTTCCTTGAACAGCGTCCGCAGAACGACGGTCAGGGCCTCGGGGCGCCCGGTGCGGCGGAAAACCGAGGCCAGCTTCTCCAGGCTGGGTTTGTGCGTCGGATAAGCGAAGAGGATCAATCCAAGAAGGCCGATGGTCTCCGTCTCCTTGGAACGGTTGAGAAGGGTCACGAGGAGCGGCTCGTATCGGGCAAAGGCATCGTCGGGCCGGCCGGCCCGCAGATCGAGAACGCCCCGTTTGGCCCGGGCGTCGGCGTTGTCGGCGTCCTCGGCCAGGAGACGGTCGAAGACCTCGGCCGCCCGGGCATCCAGGCGGGCGTTGAGCAGGAGATCCCCGAGCAAAGCCATTAGATCGGGACGCGGGCCGTGGCGGGAAACGCTCTCCTCGACCATGGCGATGGCCTCGTCGCCGCGGCGCTCCGTCTCCATCACGCGGGCCAGATTGCCCAGCGTCCGGGCATCGCCATCCTTGAGCTTGCGGGCTTCCAGGAGGATCCGCCCGGCCTCAGCCGTATCGCCCTTGGCCAGGAGCAGTTCGGCCGTCTCGTTAAGCTCGACCGAGGCCCGGTCGATGCCGCCGGTCTTGACCAGAAGTTCGGCCAGCTTGAGGCGCGTCTCCAGGTCGTTTCGATCCAGCCCGATCATTTTTTCGTACAGCGCGCCCATGGACTTGGCGTCACCGACCGTGCCGCCCGATTCGGCGGCCAATCCGTATTGCTCCTTGGCCTCGACCATGAATCCCAGGGCGCTGTACAAATCGCCCAGCTTGATCAGGGTCTCGATGTCCTGGGGAACCAATTTGATGATGCGCTTGCAGAGGGCCAAAGCCTGGGAATAGGAGCCCTGTTTTTCCAAAGCGGCCACGTTGCCGCGGAAGATCTTGACCGCCCGCTCCTCCCGGCCCAGGTGAAGCTGGAGGTCTGCGATGATGTTGCGGGTGGGGATGTCCTGGGCCGTCCCATCGAGGAGCTTCTCATACTCCGAGGAGGCCTCGCCCAATCGGCCGGCCTTGACCAGCCTCTCGGCATTCTCAGTGACTTTCGTCCGGTCGATTTTACTGCTCATTCGAACAACGTCCGCGGCCATTGTAATTGAAAGCTCCGGCGGTGAAAAGGGCAAGGCCCGAGGATGTCGAGGGCCCGGTAGTGGACGGCCGTCCCATAGCCCTTGTGGCCGGCCAGCCCATAGCCGGCGAAAAGGGGATCGCAGAAGCGGAGGAAGGCGTCGCGCAGGACCTTGGCCAGAATCGAGGCGGCGGCGATCGAGGAGCTGCGGCGGTCGCCCTGGAGAAGGGCCTGTTGGGGGAAGGGACAGGCGCGCAGAGGCAGGCCGTCGACGAGAACCATCCCCGGCCCGGGGGAAAGAAGAAGCACGGCCCGGCGCATGGCCGCATGGGAAGCCTGAAAGATGTTGAGGCGGTCGATCTCGCCGCTGATGCTCCATCCGACTCCGACCGAAACGGCTTTTTCAAGGATGGGAAGGACGAGCTCCTCGCGGCGGCGGGGAGTGAGGAGCTTGGAGTCGTTGACCCTCCGCATCCAGGAGGGCGGCTCGGCGGAGATCAGGGACGGCGGAAAAACGACGGCGACGGCGACGACGGGGCCGCAAAGGGCCCCGCGACCGACCTCATCCACGCCGGCGACGGACGGGTACCCCCGCTCCAGGTGCGATCGTTCAATGGAAAAATCCGCCACGGCGGGGCCGGTCGCCGGCCGGGGCTCAGTGCTGGTCGCCGCGCAGGCGGGCGGCCTTACCCTTAAGCGAGCGCATGTAATAGAGCTTGGCCCGGCGGACCTTGGTATGGCGGACGATTTCGATCTTCTTGACCGTCTTGGAATGGAGGGGAAAGACGCGCTCGACGCCGATGCCGAAGGAGATCTTGCGGACGGTGAACGTCGCGCGCACGCCGGCGCCGTGCCGGGCGATGATGTCGCCCTGGAAGATCTGGACGCGTTCCTTGTCGCCTTCCCTGATCAGCACGTGGACCTTGACCGTGTCGCCGACGGCGAATGTTTCGACGTCCTTCTTCATATACTTCTGTTCGACGGCCTGCAGGGTATTCATGATTCGTTCCTTTCCTTGGTGATTTGGGCGAGGATCCGGCGTTCCTCGGGCGACAGCGCACGCTGCGCCAGCAGATCCGGACGGCGGCTTGCGGTTTTATCCAGCGCTTTCTTCCGCCGCCAGGCTTCGATTTTCTTGTGGTCCCCGGAGAACAGAACCGCGGGCACCTTCAGGCCCCGAAATTCCCGGGGCCGGGTATAGTGGGGGTAATCGAGGCGCCCGTCGACAAATGAATCGTGGCGGACGGAGGCCGCTTTGCCCACGACGCCGGGGACAAAGCGGGCCGCGGCGTCGACGACGACCATGGCCGGGAGTTCGCCCCCGGTCAGAACATAATCGCCGATCGAGAGCTCATCGTCGGCCAGGCCTTCGGCGATACGCTCGTCCACGCCCTCGTAACGCCCGCAGACGAGGATGACCTGTTCCCGACCGGCCATTTCGGCGGCCCATCGTCCATCGAAGAGCCTGCCCTGGGGGGAGAGAAGATAAACGGGCGCTTTCGGCGACGTCCGTATGGCCTCGACGGCGGCATAGATGGGCTCGGGCTTGAAGACCATGCCTTCCTCGCCGCCGAAGGGGCGGTCGTCGACCTGCAGGTGCTTGTCGGTCGTATAATCCCGCAGATTATGCACGTGAACCTCAAGGAGCCCTTTCTGGAGCGCTTTCTGGACGACTCCCCCGTTGAAGATGTTGACGAACATCTCGGGGAAGATCGTGATTATATCAAATCTCATTTAAGTCCAAAAGGCCGTCCGGCGGGTCGACAACGATCCGCCCGGCCGCCGTATCGATCACCGGACAAACAGCTTCGCTGAGGGGGATGAGGAGCTCGGCCCCATCTTCCGGCCGCTCCACGACCAGGACGGCCGAGCCGCCCGCCTCCCATACGTCAACCACCGGGCCCAACGGCCGCCCGTCGAGAGTGACGGCGGAGCAACCGACCAGGTCGGTGACGTAAACCCGTCCGCTTTCCAGCGGCTTCAGGCCGTCCTCGGGAACCATGATCTCGGACCCGGCCAGAGCTTCCGCCGCGCCGATCGTATCGACTCCCCCGAGCTTGAGAACGAAACCGTTTCTCCGGGATGTCAGGGATTCGACCGGGTATTCCCGGGCCTCCCCGCGAAGCTTCAGAAAAATTTTAAAAAAAAATCAGGGGGAAGGCCGGCCGTTTCCAGCCGGACCTTGAGCTCCCCCATCCGGCCCTGGCTGCGCAAAATCCTTCCGATAGTCCTCAAATCAGCCTTTCTCGATGATCTCGAGGTTGTATCTCCGTTTGAGCTTCATTCCCGCCGCGCCCAGGATGATCCGAATGGCGCGGGCGGTGCGGCCCTGCTTGCCGATGACCTTGCCGAGGTCTTCGGGGGCGACCTTCAGTTCCAATATGGTGGTTTGTTCGCCGTCGAGCACGGATACCTGCACCTTCTCAGGTTCGTCGACGAGAGCTTTGGCGATCAGTTCAACAAGCTCCTTCACGGGGAACCTCCTTCTGACTTAATAAAGAATGCGGATTAGACCTTTTTGGCCGCCTTGGATACTTTTTGCAGAAGGGAATGCACGGTCTCGGAAGGCTTGGCGCCGCGGTCGAGCCAGATCTTGGCCTTGGCCATGTCGATCTTGAACTCCGGGGGCTCGGTCGTGGGATTGTATGTCCCGATGAACTCCTTGGCCCGGCTTTCGCGGGCTTTTTTGGAGTCCATGACGACGATCCGGTAGGAGGGCCGGTTCTTGGAACCGATTCGCATCAAACGCATAGACATCATGGTAGTTTAATCCATTCTATTGAAATGAGTTTAAGGATGATAGCGAAAAACATCCCCCAAGTCAATATAATCCTGGCCCTTCGAAGGCCGTTTTGACTTCGGCGGCGGGAATTGATAATTTTGATCCATGGGAGCGGCGGCCGCGGCCTTTTTTCTCGTTTGAGGCCGGCCGGACCAGCGCAACTATTTTAAAAAGAGGTTGTTATGAAGTCATGGCTTCCCTTCCTGCGGTTCTCCCTTGCGGCCTTTCTGATCGCCGCCGCCCTCGGCCCCGCCGCGGCTCAAGGCCCGGTCGGATATAAATTCGACTTACCCGATCAAACTCTCGCTTTTCCGACCCCTTATACGGACGGCCGGACGGAACCCGGCTTCCGGCTGCGGGGAACAAAAGGCTGGGCCTGGACTTGGGACCAGTACCTGGCCGAGATCCCCACGCTCGTCCAGGGCCGGATGAATTTCCTGATGAGCTGCTACACATCGGTCTTCACGAATATGGAGAAATTCGACAACCGCTGGTGGGAGCCTTTTTCCGATGAAACCAAAAAAGGAATCGAGCGTGTCGTCCGGGCCTGCCGCAAGAACGGCATCAATTTCTGCTTCTCCTCCCATCCGGCCCTTTATACGACGCGGCCCCTGCGCGCCGACAGCGCCAAGGACTTTGAGGAGATGTGGAATCATTACGCCTGGGTCCAGAGTCTGGGCGTCCGTTGGTTCAGCCTGTCCTATGACGATATCGAAACGAAAGGAATGGACCCGGCCGTTTTGGGCGCCGCCCACGCCGGCTTGGCCGACAGACTCCTGCGGCGCCTGCGGGAAAAGGATCCGGGCGCCGAGCTCATCTTCTGCCCGGTCTATTACTGGGGATGCGGAGATACGGGGGAAGCCAAGTCCTACCTGGAGGCCCTGGCCCCGGCCTTGGATAAGGACATCTTTCTCTTCTGGACGGGCGACGCCGTCATCACGCCCCGCATCACGCGGGCCTGCGCCGAAACCTTCAAAAAAACAGCCCGCCATCGCCTCGTGATCTGGGACAATTACCCGGTCAACGACCGCTCGGACGCTCTTCATCTCGGGCCGGTCACCGGCCGCGATGCCGACCTGGACGCGGTGGCCTATGGGTATATGTCCAATCCCCACTGCCCCCAAAACGAAATCAACCGCCTGCCCCTCCTGACCTGCGCCGATTACGCATACAATCCGCGGGCCTATGATCCTGGCCGATCGATCGGCCAGGCGGTTCTCCTCCAGGCCGCTGCGCCGGCCGGGCGTTTGGCCCTCAAGGACCTGATCGAGCTCTACCCCGGTAATCTGCTGAGCGGGAGCTCGTCCACGGGCTACAACTGCGTCACGGAGCGGTTCAAAGCTTTGATAAACGAACCGCAGGGGAAGGAGAAAGGGCCGGCGTTCATCGGTCGCGTCACCGGCGCCGCCTCCCGATTGGAGAAAGAATTCCCGGGCCGTTACGCCGAAACGAAAAAAACGGTTGCCTCCGATATCGCTCAGATGCGGGACGAATTCCGCAGGAAATATCCCGACACGGCCGGGGGACCGGCCAGCGGAACGACGATTCGCCTTTCCAAGGCGGCCCTGCAGGATAAAATCCGGGGCGGATGGGCGGGCAAGACGATCGGCTGCACATACGGCGGCCCGACCGAATTCCGCTTCCAGGGGACGATCGCCTGGGACTACACGCCTATCCCCTGGAGCGATGATGCCATCCTGGACTATTATAAAAACGGTCCCGGACTCTACGATGATGTCTATATGAACCTGACTTTCGTCGACATTTTCCAGAAGCGCGGCCTGGACGCCCCGGCCGCCGAATTCGCCAGGGCCTTCGCCGCGGCGCCCTATCCGCTCTGGCACGCCAACCAGATGGCCCGCTCCAACATTCTTCGCGGACTTCTGCCTCCCGCATCGGGCCACTGGCTCAACAATCCCCACGCCGACGACATCGACTTCCAGATCGAGGCCGATTTCGCCGGCCTCATGGCGCCCGGCCTGCCCTCCGCGGCGGCCGAATTCTGCGACCGCATCGGCCATATCATGAATTACGGCGACGGCTGGTACGGCGGCCTCTATGTCGCCACCATGCTCTCACTGGCCTTCGTTTCGGACGATATCCCATGGATCGTCGAGGAAGCCCTGAAAGCGGTTCCGGCCGGAAGCACTTTCGCCCGGACCATGCNNCGTGACCCGCCGCTGGGCCGAGGATATCGGCTGCCCCGACGGCGTTTTCTCGCCTTTCAATATCGATGCCAAAATCAACTGCGCCTGGGTCGTCCTCGGCCTTCTCTACGGGGACGGGGACTTCGGCCGGACGATCGACATCGCCGCCCGCTGCGGCGACGACTCGGACTGCAATCCGTCCACAGCCGCCGGGATACTGGGTGCGGCTCTCGGCTACAACCGCATCCCCGAGGTTTGGCGGAAGGCCCTGGCCAAGGTCGAGGACATGCCCTTTCCCTACGTCAACCTGTCCCTGCGGCAGGCCGCCGAGGCCTCCTACCGCCAGGCTTTGGCCGTGATCGAAAGAAGCGGGGGCAGGGCGGGCGGCGATGAGGCGGCCATCCCGTTTCAGGCGCCGCGGCCGCAAAAATTGGAAGTCGGCTTCGACGGGCATTTTCCGCTCGAACGACGGCGGCTGAACAAGGACTTGACCGGGGAAACGACGATCGAATTCGAGGGCATCGGTTTCGCCCTGACCGGCGAGGCCCGGGCCGCGGGGTCGGCGCCGCTCCACTATCGCGTCGAGATGCGCATCGACGGCGCTCTCTCGGAAACGATCGATTTGCCGACGGCCGAGCACGACCGCCGCGATACGATCGCCTGGAAATACGCCCTGCCCGGCGGCCGCCACCGGGTCCAGCTCAAGTGGATGAATCCCGCGCCCGGCGGATCGATCCGCGTGGGCGATATCGTGATCTATGGCGCTCAACCGGCCCCGAAAAAATAAGACGCCGGCTATTTGAGGCCGCCGAGCATTTTCTTGAAGGTCCCGCCCTTCATCATTCTCTGCATTTCCTGGAACTGCTTGAGCAGCTGATTGACTTCGTGGATCGGCCGTCCGCTGCCGCGGGCGATGCGCTGGCGGCGGCTGCCGTTGATTATTCGCGGATCCTCGCGCTCCGCGGGCGTCATGGAATTGATGATGGCCTCATAATAGACGAGCCGGCGGTCGTCGATATCGGCGGCGGCCAGCTTCTTGAACACGCCGGTGCCGGGGAGGTGGCCGAGGAGGCCGGACAGTGAACCCATTTTTTTCAGCTGGACGAGCTGCTTTTTAAAATCGTCCAGGGTGAATTCGGCCTGGCGCAGCTTGCGGGCCATCTCCCCGGCCTCTTTGAGATCGGAGGCGCTCTCGGCCTTCTCGATCAGGCCGAGCATGTCGCCCATGCCCAGGATTCGGGAGGCCATGCGGTCGGGGTGGAAAACCTCGAGCTTGTCGACTTTCTCGCCGACGCCGACGAATTTGATGGGCTTGCCGGTGACCGAGACGATGGACAGCGCCGCGCCGCCNNGCCGTCGAGCTTGGTCAGGACGATCGAGGTGACGCCGATCCGCTCGGCGAAGGCCTGAGCGCTCTTGACCGCGTCTTGGCCGGTCATGGCGTCGCCGACATAAATCGTCTCGATGGGGGCCAGAATGGTTTTGACCAGCTTGAGCTCGTCCATGAGCTCGTCATCTACGTGCAGGCGGCCCGCGGTGTCAACCAGGAGAAGATCGTGGCCGCGGTTCTTCGTTTCCCGGACGAGCTCCCGCAGGCCCTCCTCGGGCCGGGCCATCTTCTCGGCCGTCATCTCATAGAAGGGCAGGCGAAGGGAGCCGGCGATGATCTTAAGCTGGTCCTGGGCCGCCGCTCGCTTGAGATCGAAGGAGACAAGCAGGGGATGGCGCCCCTGGCCTTGGGCCCATCGGGCCAGCTTGCCGGTCGTCGTGGTCTTTCCGCTGCCCTGCAGGCCGACCAGCATGAAGATCGAGGGCGGAAGGGAGGCGAACTGAAGGGGCTTGTCCGTCCCGCCGAGGACCGCGGTCAGCTCGTCGCGGACGATTTTGACGACCTGCTGGGCCGGCGACAGGCTGTCCAGGACCTCCTGGTGGAGGGCCTTCTCCCTGATCCGGGCCTCGAAATCCTTGACGACTTTGTAATTGACGTCGGCCTCGAGGAAAGCCAGGCGGATCATTTTCAAGGCTTCGCCCATGTTTTTCTCGGTGACCTGTCCCTCGCCTTTTAGAAACTTCAGCGCCTTCTGGAGACGGTCGGAGAGCTGGTCGAACATGGGTCGGTTTCCTCGGCGGCGTTATTTCTTGAAGC
This sequence comes from Candidatus Aminicenantota bacterium, assembly GCA_003154255.1. Classification (GTDB taxonomy): domain Bacteria; phylum Acidobacteriota; class Aminicenantia; order Aminicenantales; family UBA4085; genus UBA4085. The sequence goes on from PMCY01000073.1 coordinate 20,515, forward strand.
TGAGGGCCAGGCTGGCCGAGCCCCGCGAATCGACGGTCGTGGTGAAACCGGGCTGGGCCCGGACAAACTCCAGATACTCGCGGCTCCAGCCCCGGCCCCCCTCGGAGACGTTGTGAGCGGCGAGGCAGCCGCCGGAGACGAGCTTGGGGACGACCGCCTTGAAGTACTCGATGTACCAATCCTTGTCGGCGTCGCTGAAGACGAAATCGAACGGTCCGTCGAGCTTGGGCACGAGGACGTGGGCGTCACCGAGGCGGGCGTCGATCCGGTCGGCCAGGCCCGCGGCCTGGAAATTGCGGACGGCTTGGTCGTGGCGGTCGGCGTCGATTTCGATGGTGACGAGCCGGCCGCCGGTCTTGCTCAGGGCCCAGGCGATCCAGGTCCCGGAGTGGCCGGTGGACGTGCCGATCTCCAGGGCTCTCTTATATCCGTGGGCAACGATGAGGTCGTAGAGGATCTGCCCGTCGGCCGCGGGGACATTCAAGTCGCGCCACTGACCCTGATGGACATCGAGAAAAGCGCGGATCCTGGCATCCGCATCCTGATCCTGGGCCGTTCCTCCTCCAATCGAAAAGAGGGCGGCCAGCAAAAAGAACCCGATCACGATCATCTTCGGTCCGATAAAGGTCATGACATCCGCCTTGGTCGAATTTGGAATGCGGAATCATTTTAACCGAAGTGGGCCCGGCCTCAAATCCCCCGCCCGCGGACCGCCGTCCCGGCGTTGAAAGGCGGCTGATCCGGTGCTAAACTCATCATCGTGCACGGCCAGAAAATCCCGGTCATCCTTCTATTGATTTCCACCTGTTCCTTGTCGGCGCTCGAACCCCCCACGCGGGCCGAGATCGATCAATATCTCCGGGACGGTTCATTCGCCGTGCGCCTGCAGAAGGCCCTGGCCCTGGGTAACCATCGGATCGATCCGGCCCTTTTGCGGGATTTCAGGGCCCGCCTGCGCCGCCTGGGCCGGCGAACGGCCGCCGACGGCCGCGGCGATCCGTTCGACGAGCAAACTCTTCCGTCCGGCCGCCGCGACGGCCTGCCGTCCAAAGGAAACCCCAAAATCTTCGCCCTGCTGATTGATTTCCCCGATTATCCGGCGGTCAACTCGACCGCCACGATCAAGGCCAAGCTGTTCGGCGACGGCGATACCGGCTGGCCGTACGAAAGCCTGCGCAACTACTACCGGCGCTCCTCCTACAACCTCCTGGAGATCGGCGGGACGACCCTGGGTTGGTACCGGCCGGTATACACGCGGGCCTCCATGGCCCAGACGACGGCCGCGCGTGAGTCGCTGATCAAGGAAGCTCTCCAGTACTTCCACGACCAGGGCCACAACTTCGCCCCCTACGACAACGACGGCAACGGCACAATCGACTATTTTATTGTCGTCTGGACCGGTCCCAACAACGGCTGGGCCAATTTCTGGTGGGGATACTATACGTCATTCTCCGCGGGCTTCAGCCTCGACGGAAAGAATTTCCGGGGGGCCCATTACTCCTGGCAATGGGAATCGCGCGACTGGCCCGGCGCTTACGATCAGATGGTCGTCATGCACGAGACCGGCCACGCCCTGGGCCTACCTGATTACTATGATTACGACGCGACCGTCGGGCCCGGAGGCGGGCTGGGCGGACTGGATATGATGGACGCGACCCGCGGCGACCACAATTGTTTCAGCAAGATGCTTCTCGATTGGCTGACGCCCCAGGCTTTCAACTTCGGCACGCAAAAAATAATCCTGGGCCAAACGGCGGCGGTCCCCGACGCGCTTGTGATCATGCCGGAATTCGACGCCGGGAGCCCGTTTTCGGAATTTTTTATGGTCCAGAACCGGACCCGGGCGTTGAACGACACCCTCCTGCCCGGAGATGGCCTTCTTGTCTGGCACGCCGATGCGCGGCTGAATACCCAAGGAACGGATTTCGCTTACGATAATTCCACCACCGGCCACAAGCTCCTGCGTCTCATGGAGGCGGACGGATTGGATCAAATCGAAAAAGGCTTCGCCGCGAACGCCGCGGATTATTATGTCCAGGGAGGAACATTCGGACCCCATTCCATCCCGGACAGCGTCCGCTATGACGGGTCGGCCACGGGAGTCACGGTGACGGAGATAGGGGCGTCCGGCCCGACGATGGCCCTCACGGCCGACGTCCATTACACCCTCGGCCGGCCGACTTCTCCGGTCCTCAGGCGGGTGACCAGCGATTTCATATTCTTCCAGGAATTCATCAACCGCCTGACTTGGTCGAACAACCCCACGAACCGGACCCCGATCGTCAAATATAGAATTTTCAAACGGCCCTCCGGCGCCGACGACACGGCCTATGTCTTCCTGGCCGATGCGCCCGCCGCGGCCGGCCCCGGCTACGATCATAAGGGATTGAAGAAGGACGAATTCTACATGTACCGGATCATCGCCGTGGACAAGAACGGCGTGGAAAGCCCGGCCGCTGAGGTGGGAAATTGAATCGCGCGGGACGGACGGCTCTCGCGGTGGCTTTCCTCATCGGCCTCGGCGCACCGCTTTCGGCTTTGACGATCCGGGCGGGATTAGCCTATGGCCCCCGCTCGATCAACGATGCCCTGCTGACGACCACTTATCATCCCGGGTCTGTGTTCACGCCCAGCCTCGAGCTCGGCTTCGGCAGGGGATGGTTCGCGGGCGTTGCCTACGAGACCGGGCCGCAGATGAGCGGTGCTCTCGGCCTCTACGATTCCCCGGCGGTGTTCACGTTGTCCGGACTGGAGTTATTCGGCGGCTACGAATTCCGCATGAAATCATTGGCCCTCTTTATCCGGGGAGGGTACGGCTTGTATTCGTATAAACAGTCGGTGGACTATTCGTATGTGCAGGATTTTCCCGTCGACGGGACCGGGTCGGCGTTTCTGGCCGCGGCCGGGCTCAAGTTTTATCCCTGGAAGTTCATCTTTCTCTCGGCCGAAGCTAAATATATCTCCCTCCGGGTCAAGCCCTACGACCGGAGTGTCGATCTGGGCGGGTGGCGCCTGCAGAGCGGCGTGGGCTTCGCCTTCGATTTCTAAAAAGGGGGCAGTCCTCAACATTGAGACCTGGCCCTTTTTTTGGGATAATAGAAAGAGTCGCATGAAACTTCTCAAGATCGGCATTTCAGGCGTGCGGGGCATCGTCGGCGAATCGGTGACTCCCAAGCTGGTCATGGATTTTGCCTCCGCCTTCGGCGCCTTCGTCGGGCGGAAGCCGGTCTTGCTGGCCCGCGATACCCGCATTCACGGACCCATGCTCCGCTCGGCCTGCGCCGCCGCGCTTCTCTCCTCAGGCTGCGACGTCGTCGATCTGGGCATCTGCCCCACGCCTATTCTCCAGCACTCCGTCCGCCACGGGGCGGCCGGCGGCGGGATCGCCGTCACGGCCGGCCACAACGACATCCACTGGAACGCCCTGACGTTCATCCATGGCGACGGGGCCTACCTCAATTCATTCCAGGGCGCCGAGGTCCTCGATCTCTATCACCTCGGACGAATAGAAAAGGCCGACACNNGCCGGGGCGATCCGCCGAGGCCGTTTCAAAGTCGTCATCGACGCCTGCTCCGGGGCGGGGGCGGACCTGATCGAACGGTTCGCTTCCCTCTTGGGCTTCGACCTCATCCCCATCAACAATGAGCCCAACGGTTTTTTCCCCCACGACCCGGAACCGCGCCCGCGCAACGCCCAGCAGGTCGTCTCCGTGGTCAAGGCCATCGGCGCGGACGCCGGGTTTCTGCTCAACAGCGACGTCAGCCGGGTTTCCCTCGTCAGCGAGACGGGCGAAAGCCTGTCGGAGGAATTCACCTTCCCGCTGGTCGCGGACGCCTGGCTGGCCGGCCATCCCGGCGTCGTCGTGACCAATTTCTCGACGTCTCGGATGATCGAAGACGTGGCCGCGGCACGGCGGTCGCCGATCGTCCGGACGAAAGTCGGCCAAAGCCACGCCGTCCAGGCCCTTCTCCACGAGGAAGGCGTCCTAGCCGGCGAAGGCAGCGGCGGCGTGGCCATCCCCGCCTTCCAGCCGGCTTTCGACGGGTTCCTGACCATGGGGTATATCCTGGAAACTCTGGCTAAGAGCGGTAAACGGCTGTCCGCCCTTGTCGGCGCCCTGCCGCGCTACCACATCATCAAGGAAAAAATATACTGCCCGCCGTCCATCATCCACAGCGTGGTCGACGCGGCGGAATCCCTTTTCCGCGGCCGGGCGATCGACACCGGGGACGGCCTGCGGGTCGAGGACCGCGGCGGTTGGGTCCAGATCCGGATCTCGGCCACGGAGCCCATGATCCGGGTCATCGCCGAAGATCGGAGCAAAGAGCGGGCCCGGGCCAAAGCCGATGAAATCCTCCATGAAATCGAACTGTTGATCCGATGAAAGCGACAACGACCCTTAAAATCAGCATTTCCGGCGTCCGGGGCATCATCGGCGACAGCCTGACGCCGCAGCTGGCCGCCGCCCTGGCCCAAGCCTTCGGAACCTATATCGGGGGCGGACCCATCCTGGTTGGCCGCGACGCCCGCCGTTCCGGCATCATGCTGAGTGAAGCCGTCACCGCCGGACTTTTATCCGTCGGCGGGCAGCCCGTCGACACGGGCATTTGCGCGATCCCGACCTTCCTCTATCTGACCAAGGCTCATAAGGCCGCCGGCGGGATCGCCGTGACGGCCAGCCACAACCCCAAGCCTTGGAACGGCCTGAAATTCATCAGCCGGGACGGCCTCTACTTGACCCCCCACCAGACCGAGGAATATCTGGACATCTATCACCAAGGCGAATTTGCCTACGTCCCGGCCGAACGGTACAAAACCGCTTCGGCCGTCTCCGACACCAATGAGCCGCACTTGCGGCGGATCCTGGCCCACTTCGATGCGGCCAAGGTCCGCAAGCGGCATTTCCGCGTCGCCCTGGACTGCAACAACGGAGCCGGGGCGGTCCTGGCCCCGCGGCTGCTGGCCGAGTTCGGGTGCGAGGTCGTGCCGATCTACACGGAGCCCAACGGCGAATTTGCCCACGACCCCGAGCCCCTGCCGGAGAACATCGCCGAAATCTGCCGGGCGGTGCGTGAATCGAAAGCCGACATCGGGTTCGTCCAGGATGCCGACGCGGACCGCTTGGCGGTGGTCGACGAGCGCGGCAGGCCCCTGGGCGAAGAGCTGACCTTGGCTCTGTCCGCCCGCTATATTTTAAGCAGGAAGAAAGGTTCGGTCGTTTGCAATTTATCGACTTCCCGGGTCATCGACGATATCGCCGCCGCGCGCGGCGTCAAGGTCTTCCGGACCAAGATCGGCGAGATCAACGTGGTCGAAAAACTGCTGGCCGTCAGGCCCAGGGCCGTGATCGGCGGAGAGGGCAACGGCGGGGTCATCTACCCCGACATTCATCCCTGCCGCGACAGCTTCACGGCGATGGCCATCCTGCTCGAGGCCCTGGCCGATACGGACAAGCCGGTTTCGGCCCTGGCCAGGAGCCTGCCCCGCTACACCATGCTCAAGGAAAAGATCGAAGGATCGGCCGAAAGCGGCTATCGCCTGGTCGGTGCCCTTAAGAAGCTTTACGAAGGACGGGGAAAAATGGATTTGCGCGACGGCTTGAAAGTCGAGTTCCCCGATCACTGGATCCATGTCCGGCCGTCCAATACCGAGCCCGTAATCCGCGTTCTGGCCGAGGCCCGGACCCCCGCCGCCGCCCGTCGGGCCATCGAAACGCTCAAATCCGATATTTCCAGGCTCCAGAAAAAACTCTAACCGCGATTCCGATATATCGGACCTCCATTGTATTCTTGACAGTTTCCCCGGTCTGCTGTTAAGGTTAAAAAGCGTTATTAAGAGAGTTCCGCGAAGATGAAGAAAAAGAACGAGATCCACGAATCTCCGGAGGAGTCGCCCATGGCCCCCAAGATCGATTTCGACGAAATCAATAAAATCGTCAAGCTTCTCGAAGACCGCAACCTGGCCGATTTCGAGCTCGAAGTGGAAGGGTTCAGAATCAAGATCAGCCGCAACGCCCAGGTCACCTATACTCCGATGAACGCATCCCCGGCCTCCGCCGCGGCGCCGGGCCATGCGGACGGAGCCTCCCCGGCCCCGCAGGAAAACGCCGTTTTCGACTCGAAAAGCAGCCTCCACTTCGTGACCTCGCCGATCGTGGGGACGTTTTACCGGGCCCCCTCCCCGACATCCCCCCCGTTTGTCGACGTGGGCGATCTGGTCAAGAAGAAACAGACCCTCTGTATCGTCGAAGCCATGAAGCTCATGAACGAGATCGAGTGCGACTTCGATGGCACCGTCCGGGAGATTTTCGTCGAAAACGGCAAGCCGGTCGAATACGGCCAGAAGCTTTTCGCCATCATTCCCGGCGCGTGAGGCTCCATGTTTTCGAAGATCCTGATCGCCAACCGCGGTGAGATTGCCCTGCGGGTCATCCGGGCCGCCCGGGAGCTGGGCATCAAGACCGTGGCCGTCTATTCGGAGAGCGATCGCCGTTCGCTCCACGCCTTGATGGCCGACGAGAAGTACTGCATCGGCCCGGCCCGGGCCCAGGACAGTTATCTGAACATCCCCAATCTGCTCAGCGTGGCCGAAATCACCAAGGCCGACGCGATCCACCCCGGCTACGGTTTCCTGGCCGAAAACGCCCGCTTTGCCGAGATCTGCCAGACCACCGGCATCACCTTCATCGGCCCCCCGCCGGCGATCATCCGCATGATGGGCGACAAGAACCGGGCCCGCCAGGAGATGATCAAGGCCAAGGTTCCGGTCATTCCCGGCAGCGATAAAATCATCGAGGATGTCGCCGAAGCCAAAAAATCCGCGGAAAAGATCGGCTACCCGGTCATCATCAAAGCCGCGGCCGGCGGCGGCGGCAAGGGCATGCGCATCTGCCGCAACCATCTTCACCTGGAGGAACAGTTCCCCATCGCCCAGAACGAGGCCAAGAACGCCTTCGGCGACCCTTCTCTATATTTGGAGAAATTCATCACCGGCGCGCACCATATCGAGATCCAGATGATCGGCGACAAGAAAGGGACGATCATCGCCTTCGGCGAACGTGAATGCTCGGTCCAGCGCAAGTACCAGAAGGTCATCGAGGAGACGCCCTCGCCGTTCGTCGACGAGCGCTTGCGCAAGAAGATGATGAAGGCCGTTGAGGAAGCCGCCAAGCATGTCGGGTACGAGAGCCTGGGAACATTCGAGTTCCTCGTCGACGAGGACAAGAAGTTCTTCTTCATGGAAGCCAACACCCGCGTCCAGGTCGAGCATCCCATCACTGAGATGGTTTACGGCATCAACCTGGTCAAAGCCCAGATCCGTGTCGCCGCCGGGGAAAAGATCAACTTCCCCTTCGAGCTGGAGATGCGCGGGCACGCCATTGAATGCCGCATCAACGCCGAGGACCCCGATACTTTCGCCCCTTCGCCCGGGACGATCGATTTCCTGGTACTGCCGGGCGGAGAAGGGATCCGGGTCGACTCGGGGGCCTACGGCGGCTGGCAGATCCCGCCGGATTACGATTCGATGATCGCCAAGGTCATCGCCTACGCTCCCAGCCGGTTCCTGGCCATCAAAAAGATGCAGACGGCCCTGGAGATGACGACGATCGTCGGGGTCAAGACGAACATCCCCCTGCACCTGGCCATCCTGGCCAACACGGATTTTCTGCAGGGAAAATACGACATCCAATTCCTGGAAAAATTCCTGGCCAAGAAGAACAACGGAACGGTCTGAATCAGGCGGCGGGAGTCAGACGGGNNCCCCTATTTCGGGGAAGCGGTCTTCCGGTAGATGCTTACCGTGAAGGCTCCATCGTTGTCCATGGTCACGTTTTCGTTGACCCCGATGAGAAGCCGCCCCGATGCGGGCATGGCCAGGCGGGCCAGCTTTCCGATCCCGAATATCGGCCCGAAGACGCGAAAGGTCTTCTCCCCCCGGTCCTTGTCTTCGACAACCTCCGTCCGCTCCAAAACCCGCCCGATGAGACAGCCGAGGTTCTGATCGGACAGCGGCTGCTGCATAGTCCGCAGATTCAGCCCTTCGGGCCCGCACGCGGCGACGGGGTTGTCCTTCTGCAGCGAAACCGTCCCATCGGCCTCAAAATAGAATTCCTGGCCCTCTTTGACATCAATGCCCGTGTCCGTCCAGGGCGCCGTGCCGATATGAGTTGTTTTCTTGACCAGTTCGAACCCCTCCGGCCGGTCCCCCGCCGGGACCGGTTTGGGGTCCTGGCCGGATAGATGCGCGGATGGAGAGGCCGCGGCGGCGAGGACGAGCCCGAGGGCAGCGCCCCAGGCGGCCGCCCGGAAACTCCATCGGGAAAATGGTCGAAGGTTGGGCGTCATGACGCACTCCGGATCGGATCGGGGTCAGGTCTCGTTCAGCAGACCAAGCAGAGCATTGTGGATCAAACCGTTGCTGGCGCAGACTTCGGGGTGGTAGATATTGACCGGACAATTGAGAAAATCGGTGATCTGCCCGCCGGCTTCGCGGACCAGGACTGCGCCGGCCGCAGTGTCCCAGGGGCTGAGCTTAAGCTCCCAGAATCCGTCGAACCGCCCTGCGGCCACGAAGCACAGGTCGAGGGCCGCCGAGCCGCAGCGGCGGACCCCCTGGGCCCGGAGGATGACCCTCTCGTGCTGGGCGATGTTGCAGCGCGTTTCCCGGATGTCGTAGGAAAAACCGGTGGCCAGGAGTGACTGGCGGACGTCGGGGATGGACGAGACGCGCAGGCGGGTGCCGTTAAGGAAGGCCCCCTGGCCCGCCTCGGCCCAAAAGAGCTCACCGCTCATGGGGTTGAAGACGACGCCGAGGACCAGCTCACCGCGCCGCTCCAATCCGATGGAGACGCAGAAAAAGGGCAGCTTATGGGCGAAATTGGTCGTCCCGTCCAGGGGATCGAAAACCCAGCGGAATTCCGCGCCGCGAAGACTTTGCAGGCCTTCCTCGGCCAGGAAATCGTGGCCGGGATAAGCGGCGGCCAGGCGGTCGTGCAGAAGGGCCTGAGAGGCCAGATCCGTTTCGGTGACCAGGTTGATCTCACCCTTGAAGCGGATTTCGTTCAACTGGAAATAGTGGGTCTTGAGCAGAGCCCCGGCTTCCACGGCCGCGTCTTTGGCCGTTTTCAGAAATTCGGCATAGATACCCATGGCGGGCATTTATCATAGCATAAAAAGGAACAGGGTCCGATCCCCCAAAACTTTTTGCCTTTGCAGCCGTAATAAACTATGATTTATGTCTTTTTAGAGAGGCCCCTTTCATGAAGAAGAAAACAATCATCATTATCGGAGTGATCGCCCTCATCGGCGTCATCGTCATCCTCAACCTGAATTCCCAGCGCGAAAAATCGGTCAAGGTGACCATCGAAAAAGCCAAGACCCGCGATCTGACCGCCTTCGTTTCCGCCTCGGGTGAAATCAAGCCCAAAAAGAACATCAACATCAGCGCCCTCATCCTCGGCCGCATCATCAAGATCGGGATCAAGGAAGGCCAGGAGGTCAAGGCCGGGGATTTCCTGATGAAGCTGGACTCGACCCAATTCGAAGCCAACGCCGAGCGCGATCGGGCCTTCATCCAGTCCTCCCGGGCCGAACGGATCAAGGCCGAAGCCGGCCTCAAGCGGAACCAGGATTTCTACAACCGCCAGAAGAACCTCTTCGATAATCAGCTCATCTCCCAGGAACTGCTGGAACAGGCCAAATCCCAGCTCGACATCGCCGATGCCTCACTGAGGTCGCTGGATTTCCAGATCGCCCAGGCCGAGGCCTCCCTCAAGAGCACCCTGGATAACCTGGCCAAGACCGTCTATTCCTCGCCCATCGACGGCATGATCACCAGCAAGCGCGTCGAGGAAGGCGAAATGGCCATCATCGGCACCATGAACAATCCCGGGACCGTCCTCATGACCATCGCCGATTTGTCGGTGATGGAAGTAGAGGTCCAGGTCGACGAGACGGATGTCGTCGGCGTCCAACTGGGCCAGGCAGCCAACGTCCGCGTAGACGCCTTCCCCAACCAGATCATCAAGGGCAAGGTTACGGAAATCGGCAGCTCGGCCCTGCAGAAGACGACCGTAGCCACAACCACGACTCAGGAATCCAAGGATTTCAAGGTTGTTGTCACCCTGGAGAACCCCTCCAAGCTCCTCAAGCCCGGCCTGTCCGCCTCGGCGGACATCATCACCGGCGAGCGGAAGAGCGTGCTGGCGGTGCCCATCTCCTCCCTGGTCGTGCGGGACAAGGCCCCCACGGCCGAGGAAGCGAAAGCCGGCAAGAAGGGCGAGGAGGAGGGTCTCTTCATCGCCGAAGGCGGCCGGGCCAAGTTCATCCCCGTGCGCAAGGGCATCATGGGCGAGCTGGAAATCGAGATTGTCGACGGGCTCAAGGAAGGGCAGGAGATCATCGTCGGCCCCTACGAAGCCCTGCGCCAGTTGAAGGACGGCGTGCTGGTCAAGGCCGACATCAAAGCTGAAGTCAAAAAATGAGCGCCGAAACCGATATCATCATCAAGTCCGAGAACCTGACCAAGATCTACGATCTGGGCCGGACCCAAGTCAAAGCCCTGGCCGGCGTGAACTTTGAAGTTCGCCGCAACGAGTTCATGTCCATCATGGGCCCGTCCGGCTCGGGGAAAAGCACGCTGATGAATCTCCTCGGCTGCCTGGACACCCCGACCGACGGGCGCTACATCCTGAACGGCAAGCTGGTCAGCCAGATGACGGAAAACGAGCTGGCCAACATCCGCAACCGCGAGATCGGTTTCGTCTTCCAAGTCTTCAACCTCCTGCCCCGGGCCACGGCCTTCCGCAATGTCGAGCTGCCCCTCATCTATAAGGGCACGAAAAAGAAGGACCGCGAGCTGAAGGTCCGCGCCGCCATCGCCACCGTGGCCATGACCGATCGCATCGACCACCGCCCCCCCGAACTGTCGGGCGGGGAGCGCCAGCGCATCGCCATCGCCCGGGCCCTGGTCAATGAACCCTCTCTCATCCTGGCCGACGAACCGACAGGCAACCTCGATTCCAAGACCGGGCAGGAGATCCTCAATCTCTTCCACAAGCTCCACGGAGCCGGGCACACCATCATCATCGTCACCCACGACCGCGACGTCGCCGACCAGACCCAGCGAATCCTCTTTCTCCGCGACGGCCTGCTGGAAAAAGACTTCCGCAAAGGAGCCTGACATGAATCTTGCCGGCCGCTTGCAAGGCACCTATTTCTCTCCCGCTCCGACCTATAAAGCCATCGCCGAGAGACCAAAATGGGTGGACGCCTTTGTCGTCGTGCTGATCTTCGTGGCCATCGCCGCCTGGCTGACCGCTCCTTTCGCTTCGCGGGACAGCTTGAAAGCCATGAAGGACAACCCCAAGCTGGTCGAAAAGATGGGCCAGGAGCGCTACGACAAGATGATCCAGAGCATGGAGGCGGGAGGGAGTTCCGGGGCCCAGATTAGGGCCGCGGCATTCGGATCGGTCCTCTTCACCGTCGGCCTGTTCATTTCCGCCGTGGTCATCCTGGGGATGTGCCGCATGGTGTCCACGGAGGGCTCTTTAATGGCCATTGTGGCCGTCCTCGTCCACGCCAATTTCGTGGACAAGATCCTGGGTGGGATCGTTCGCACCACCCTGGTCCTGGCCCGCCAATCGGTGTTTCAGACATCCACGAGTCTGGCCCTTCTCGCGCCCAAGATCGAATTCACATCCGTCCCTTATATCGTACTCAGCCAGATCGACTTCTTCCAACTTTGGATGTTCGCCTTGGTCGGTTACGGGTTGTCCGCGATCTTCAAGGTCCCGGTCAGGAAGGGAATGGTCCTGTCCTATACGTTCTGGCTGCTGAAGACGCTGGTCAACCTCGGACTGGCCTTTTTCTGGCGCTCGTTTCTGGTCTGAGCCTCCGGCGGATTTGGCCCCCGCCGCTCGAAAGTCCGGGTGTCTCCATCCCCGAGATGTGATAAATTATGACCATGGAGCCCAATCAACCGGCGGAGGGGATCTTCGCCGAAGCGCCTTTTGCCCGCGTTCTCTTCGGCTTCTGGGACGGCGGAAAAACCGGCCGTCTCGAGGTCCGGACGGGAGACGGGACGCGCATCCTCCATCTTCTCAACGGCGACGTCGTCGTCGAACGGGAAGGCCTGGCCGAAAAGGAATTCCTGGCCGTTTTGGCCAAGAAGAAGGTCTTGACCTCCGACCAGGTCCGGCAGTGCGCGCGCGAAGCCAAGGCGGGCGGCTGCAGCCTCCTCAAGGCCCTCAGCGAATCGGCCCTGCTATCACCGCTTCCTCTCTGGAACCTGATGGAGTCGTTTTATGCCCGCCGCCTCTTCCCTCTCTTCGAAGCGGATGAAGGCGATTGGGAATTCCACTCCGGCGACGGATTGCCCGTCCGCGATCGGCTCGGAGCGATCCCCTCGCAGGACCTGATCGTCCAGGGCATCCGCCGGATCCAGAACGATGCCCTCATCGGGCGGTTTCTGCCCGAGGAGGGCATGCCGATCATGATCGCCGCGCCCGCCCGCCTGCATCGCGTCGCCTGGGAGCCTTACGAGCGCTATGCCCTCCAGGTATTGGGATCCGTGCCCAACCTGCGGACTTTCCACGAAGCCTGCCAGATCGGCCGGCGCGAAGCCCGCAAGACGCTCTTCGCCTTCTTCTGCCTGGGCATCCTGACGGCGGCGTCACAGAAATCCAAAACCCGGCCGGCCGGCGGGTCCGAAGCCATGAATGCCGGGCGGGCCTTCGAGATCCTCGACGAGAAGTGCGCCTTCGTCTATAAGTACCTTACCAAGGAAATCGGGCCGTTGGGCCGGACCATGATCACCCGCGCACTCGAGGAAGCCCGGCCCGGATTGGGGCCGATCTTCCAGAAAATGGTCTTGCAGCCCGATGGGCGTGTATCCGCCGATACGGCGGTGAGCCACAATGCCGGTCATTTGCCCGACGAGCTGACCCGGGCCCTTCTCCGGGGATACGAAGAGATCCTGGTCACTGAAGTCCTGGCCGTCAAAAAGGCTCTCGGCCCCCGCCACGAGACCGCCCTGGTCAAGGCCCTGGAGAAGATCGGATGACCCTCCCCCGCAAGCAAGTCCTGGCCGCGCTCATGCTCCTCACCCTCCTGGCCGCCTATGCCCTCCTCCGAATCCTCCTCTGACCGGCCCCTCGCCGCGGCCGTCGTCGGGCCCACGGCGGTGGGCAAGACCGCCGTCTCGCTTCTCCTGGCGGAACGCTTCGGCGGCGAAATCATCAACGCCGACTCGATGCAGGTTTACAGGGGATTCGACATCGGGACGGACAAGCCCGGCCCCGAGGAACGGGCCCGTGCTCCCCATCATCTCCTGGACATCATCGACGGTCGGACTCAGTTCACCGCCGCCGATTTCGCCGTCCGGGCGGCCGAGGCCGTAGTCTCCATATCCGGCCGTGGCCGCCTGCCGATCATCGTCGGGGGGACCGGGCTGTACATCAAAGCCTTGTTCGAAGGACTCTTTCCGGGACCGGGCCGGGACGACGTCGTCCGGGCCTCGTTGCAAGAAGAGGCCCGCCGGGACGGATGGGACGTCCTCCACCGGAGGCTGGAATCTCTCGATCCGGAATATGCGACCAAGATCGGGCCTAACGACCGGATCCGCATCATCCGGGCCCTCGAAGTGAGGGCCGTAACGGGCATTCCCCTATCCGAGCATTTCCACCTGACAAAGGGCTATCTCCAGGGTTTCGCGCCCGTCCTCATCGGTCTGCGCCGGGACCGGACTTCTCTCGGCCGGCGCGTCGACGATCGGGTCGAGCAAATGTTTCAGCGGGGCCTGGTCGAGGAGGTGCGGGGCCTTCGGGCCGGCGGATTGGAGGAGAATGCCCCGCCGTTCAAAGCCCTCGGCTATCGCCACGTCCTCCGCTTCCTGCGCGGTGAATCGACGCTTGAGGAAGCCAGATTGGAGACGAAGATCGACACCCGCCATTACGCCAAACGACAGGAGACCTGGTTCCGCAAGACGCCGGGCCTCGTCTGGTTCGATGCCGACGACGTCGAGGCGATCATCGATTTCATCGCCGGGCAAAGGAAGGACCATGGATAAAGCCATTCTCGTTCATCTTTCGCGAACCGCCTGGGAGAAGCACTCGGCCGAAGAGTCCATGGCCGAGCTGGAAGGCCTGGTCAAGGCCGCCGGGGCGGCCGTCGCCGGAAAAGTTTATCAGGTCAAGCCCGGCATTTCGGCGCGCACGTTCGTCGGAGAAGGCAAAGTCGAGGAGATCGGCTGGTTGATCGAGGAAACCGAGGCCGGTCTGGTCATCTTCGACCACGCCCTGAGCCCGACCCAGCAACGCAACCTTGAAGAAGATCTGAAAGTGCGGGTCATCGACCGGACCCAGCTCATCTTGGATATCTTCGCCCGGCGGGCCCGATCGAGCGAGGGCAAGCTCCAGGTCGAGCTGGCCCAACTGTCCTACCGCCTGCCCCGACTGACGGGCAAGGGTGTCCAGATGTCGCGCCTGGCCGGCGGCATCGGGACGCGGGGGCCGGGCGAATCCAAGCTGGAGACGGACCGGCGCCAGATCGAAGCCCGCATCGCCAGGATCAAGAAAGAAATCAAAGAGGTGCAGAAGCGCCGGACCGGGCAGAGGGAGAGTCGCCGCCGCAGCCTCGTTCCGATGGTCTCGCTGGTCGGCTACACGAGCGTCGGCAAATCGACGCTCTTCAACCAATTGACCCAGGAAAACGCCTGGACGTCGCCCCAGCTCTTCGCCACGCTCGACCCGCTGGTGCGGCGGGCCTCCTTTCCCGACGGGCTGATCTACTTTCTCGGCGACACCGTCGGGTTCATCAAGAAGCTGCCCAAGGAACTGATCACCTCTTTCAAGGCCACCCTCGAGGAGGTTCAGGAATCGGACGTCATCCTTCACGTCGTCGATTTCGCCGCACCCGGAGCGGAAGCCCAAGCCGAGTCGGTCACCCGCATTCTGGCCCAGATCGGCGCCGGGGCCATTCCCCGGCTCACCCTATACAACAAAATCGACGCCCTGCCCGAGCCCGATTCCTGGCTGGCCCGCAATGCCGGCCCGGACGCGGACTCCGTCTACCTTTCGGCACGCACCGGCGCCGGGCTGGACGATTTGAAAAAACGGCTGCGGGCTTTACTTTTCCGCGGCCTCAAGCTATTTTATCTGCGCCTTCCCAGGGAGCGGGCCGATCTGGTCGAATCGATCGGCCGCTGGGCCCTNNATCTTGAAAAAACGGGAAGACGGGGATTATCATGTGCTGCAGGTCATGGCCGACCCCGAGGCGATGGCCCTTTATCGGCCTTATATGATGGAAGAAGGGTGAGGAGGGCTTTGGTGAAGAAAACTCTGGTCCTTCTGGCGGCGCTGGCGGCCGGAACGGCGGCCTGCTTGACCACCTCGGTCATTCCTCCGAGCATCTATATCGAGCCGCCTTCGCCATCCGCGACCGCAACGCTCACGCTCGACGAACGCATCGCCGTGCAACAGGCTTGGGATTTTATGCGGCAGGGGCGAACGGAAAAAGCCCGGAAAATCCTGGCCGGGCTCAAGCCCGCAAACCCGTTTGCCCTAGCCGGGTTGGGGTATATCGCCCTGATCAACAACGACCCGGCGAGCGCCGAGGATTTTCTCGTCCGGGCCCTGGATCTCCAGCACGACTTGATCTCGGCCTATCTCGCCTTGGGGCAGACCTACCAAAAAACAGGGCAGCTCGACCAGTCCTACAAGTCTTTTGTCGAAGCGCTCAAATGGGATCCGGAAAATTCATTCGCCAGGAAAGAGGCCGAACGCCTTGCCGCTGTCAAAACGAACGAGGCCCTGGCCGAAGCCCAGGCTGCGGCCCAGGCGGGGCAGATCGACCAAAGCAAGGAGGCCTACCTGCGGGCCCTGGAATATTCGCCGAAACTTCCGGACGCCCATCTGGCCCTGGCTCGGATCTATATCAAACAGAAAGATTTCCAGTCGGCGCTCTTTCATCTCAAGACGGCCAGCTCGAATGACCCCAGGAACGGCGCGCTTCTGCAAGAGTACGCGGAGGCCTTGTCCCAGGCCGGCCAATTGTCGCGGAGTCTGGACGCCTACCAGCTGGCCGCCGCCGCGGCCCCCCAGGACAAGGCCCTCAAGGACCGTATCGAGCAGATCAAGAACCGCCTGGGGGTCGTCGACCTGCCCGACCAGTTCAACGCCATCGCTTCCAGCGAGGCCGTTACCAAGGAGGATGTGGCCGCCCTGATCGGCGTCCAGTTCCGCGACGTCCTGGGCGATCTCAATCCCAAGCCCCCGGTCATCGTCGACGTCACCACGTCCTGGGCCCAGCGGTACATCGTCAAGGCCGCGGCCCTGAGCGTGATGGAAGTTTATTCCAACCACACCTTCCAGCCCCAAAAAACCATGAACCGGGCCGAGCTGGCCGAGACGCTCGTCCGGCTGATCGATGTACTGAAAAAGAACGGCGCCAACATCCTGCCCCAGATCTCCGCGGACCGCATCCGCATCGCCGACGTCCCGCCGGAGCATTTCTACCATCAGCCGATCGCCGAGGCTCTGGCTTATCAGCTCATGGACCTGGCCCCGGACCGCACATTCAAGCCTGAACAGCCGGTCAACGGGCGGGAAGCCATCAAGATTTTCGAGCTCCTGGGCGGCCTGGTCAAGTGAGGATGTTGGTGTGATCGTGACGCGGCGGCCCCCGGACGATCTGCGCTCGGCGGTCCTGACCCTGCCCAACCTCATCAGCGCGTTCCGGATCGTCCTTGTCCCCTTCTTCGTCCTGGCCGTTCTGGACGGGCGCACCGGACGGGCCTTGCTGATCTTTTTCATAGCCGGGATCAGCGACCTCCTGGACGGATTCACCGCCCGCCTCTTCCACGTCCGCAGCCGCCTGGGGATGCTCCTCGACCCGGCCGGCGACAAGCTGCTGATGACCGCTTCCTATATCGTTTTGACCCTGCCTTCGATCGCCCGCCCCAACGCCATCCCCCTGGGCCTGACCGCTCTCGTTTTCCTTCGCGATATCCTCATCGTTGTCGGCGCTTTGATCGCCTTCCGTCTCTGGCGCCAGACCGCTTTCCCGCCGTCGCTTCTGGGCAAGCTCAGTACGGCCTTTCAGGTCGGAACGGTCTTCCTGGTTCTGCTTCTCAACGACCTGGGCCGGGCCCCCGGGTGGATGATCATCTTTTACGCGATGGCCATCTTTTTCACGGTCGCTTCGGGGGCGGACTATTTCATTTACGGCCTGAAGGTGCTGCGAGAACATCGGAACCGCCCGGCCGCCTGACGGTCCCGGCCACGGATCGTCTCCCTCACGCCGCGTCGGTCAGGGTGAAGGTGATGGTGACGGTCTTGCTCTCGTTGGCCACCAGGGCGGTCACATCGTCGACCGACAACACATACGCCAGACGGGCCCCGTTGCCCGCGGCGCTGCCGGTGGCGCAGCTTTTGATGGTCGTGACGATGTTTTTAGCCGTCGTCGCCATCGTGATCTGGCCGGCCGAGGCGCCTTGGTTGGCCCCGCCGCCGGGAGTGGCCGTCAACTTGAGGGAGCAGCCCGCCGGAGCAGCGTCCGAAGCGCCCCACGCGGCGGTGATGACCCGACTCTTGCCAACGACTACGGTGGAGGTGTAGAGCAGGTACGTGGAGTTGTCCGCAGCGTTGGCCGGCGTCTGTCCGCCCGCGGCGGGCGGATTGATGGCCAGGGCCGCCGGAGCGCCGGTCACGCCGAGCAGGCAGATTTCGCGGACCTGCATCTGGACCGAATGGGACGTCGTGGCGGCCGCGCCGACCAGCCCCACCGCGAGAGCGGCAAGGACCATTCCCAGAACCGTTTGTTTAAAGAATTTCATGAAAGAACTCCTGGTTGAAGATCGTGTCGACTCCGTCGATCACATCGATGATTGTAATCACCGGGAATTTGGACGCCATTCCCTTCGGCGGCGAATCCCGAGGCGAAAACAGAGGAGATGCGAGGTGAATTCTGTTGAGTTCCGCGATGGTTTTTTCTCGCCTTTAGCTTAGCTCGGCGCCACCCCGGGGAGGACGGCCGGATCACCCCGGAAGGCGAGTCGGCGACTCGACGATCGACGGAACTATATGGCGCTCTTGTCGATGAATCCCCCTCGGATCGTCTTCCAGATGATCTTGATGTCCAGCCGCAGGGACCAGTTCTGGATGTAGTAAAAATCGTGCTCCAGCCGCTTCTCGATGGAAGAGTTCTGGCGATGGCCGTGGATCTGGGCCCAGCCGGTCAGCCCCGCCTTGACCTTGTGGCGGAGCATGTATTTGGGGATGTTCTCGGTGAATTCCTTGACGAATTCCGGCCGCTCGGCCCGCGGCCCGACCAGGCTCATCTCGCCCCGGAAGACGTTGGTCAGCTGGGGCAGCTCGTCGATGCTGTATTTACGCAGGAAACGCCCGATCCTGGTCATCCGCGGGTCGTCTGGCCGGCACATCATCGGCCCGTCCTTCTCGGCGTCGCAGACCATGGTCCGGAACTTGTGGATGGTGAATCGCTTGCCGTCCATGCCCAGACGCTCCTGGTGATAAAGGATCGGGCCTCGGGAGGTCAGCTTGATGGCCGCGGCGATAAGGACGAAGAACGGCGAAAGGACGAGCAGCCCGAATCCCGAGGCCAGGATGTCGGACAACCGCTTGATGACCTTGCCCGTTCCATGCAGGGGCACATCGTCGATGGAGATGACCGGGTACCCATCGAGATCCTGGACGCGGGCTTTGAGGGTCAGGAGCTGGAAGAGGTCGGGGATGAGGCGGACGTTGACCGGGTACTTGTTGACGACCTGAAACGTCTCCAGGATCGCGGCATAATTGCTCAAGTCCAAGGCGACATAGATTTCCTGGATGCCCTGTTCTTCGATGACCGGGCCGATTTCACCGATGGCCCCCAGGACAGGGAGTCCGCCGTCGATGTCGATAATCGTTCCCTTGGGATGATCATCGGCCAAAAAGCCCTTGACGACGAAGCCGAGGTCCTTGTATTCGACGAGCTTCTGGGCCACCGACCGGCCCATCTCGCCGGCGCCGACCACGAGAACGCTATCCAGGTTGAGGCCGCGGGCGTAGCGTCGTTTCATCGAATGGTAGATCTGGGCGCGGAGGAAGGAGATGGTGAAGACCACGGCCACGAAGTAGATGACCAGGAAGACGCGCGAGAGCTTGATCAGCTCAATGCCCAGGAAATGGGCGCCATCGCGGCTGTAAGCGTTAAGCGCGCCCAAGAGGAGGTAGGCCAGGACGATGGAGGCCCCGGCGTTGAAGCTGACGGACAGAAAATCATCCAGCTGGGTGCGGCGCAAGCGGCTCTTATAGAACCCCTGGAAATAAAAGAAGACCAGGTGGGCGGCGATGAGGAGAGGAAGGAGGATGAGGTAAGAAGAGATCTTGGGGGTGCCCTTGGCCGCATCGACGGGGAATATGTTGGCATAGAAACGGAACAAGTAGGTGTAGATGAAGGACAAGGCGACGGCGAATGCGTCGCTTGCGGCGAACAGCCCGGCCAAGCGGGCCCGGTGTTTGGCGATCACGGTTTTTCCTTATACTCCCGCCACTTGAGACGAAGGAAGTCGTTGATTCTGCTCTTGAAGCGCTCGCGGGAGAAGTTGAGCGCCTGGTCTCGGGCGGCCGTTCTATTTAAGGACAAGGCCCGGAAATTGTCAAGGGCGGCCCGCAGCGCGGCGGCGGTCGGTTCGCGGAAAAAAAGGCCCGTGCGGCCGGGCAGGACGGTCTCCGTGGCCCCGCCTTTGGCATAGGCCAGGACCGGGGTCCCGCAAGCCTGGGCCTCGACGACCGAGATGCCGAAATCCTCCTCGCCGGGGAGCACATACAGACGGGCATCCCGGTAGAGATCGCGGAGCGTCTCGCCCTGAACGGGGCCCAGGAATTGGATGTCCGGACCGGCCATGGCCTTCAGGCGCTTATACTCCGGCCCATCGCCGACGATCTTCAGCGGCCGGCCGACCGAATTGTATGCGGCGATGGCCAGGTCGACCATCTTGTAAGGGACGAGGGCGGTGACAATCAGGTCGTAATCCCGTTTGGGCTCCCCGGCGCCGGGTGTAAAGAATTCCGTGTCCACGGGCGGATGAATCACTTCCGCCTCGCGGCGGTAATACTTTTGAATACGCCGGGCCACGGCGGCGGCATTGGCCACGAAATGATCAACCCGGGCGGACGAGGTCACGTCCCACATCCGGAGGGAATGGATGAGGGGCGGAACGAGGCGCTTGGAAAAGAAGCCCAGCTTCCCGGGACCGAAATAGGCGGAGTACTGGTTCCAGGCGTAGCGGACGGGCGAGTGCACATACGAGACATGCAGGGCGTCGGGGTGAGAAATGACGCCCTTGGCCACGCAGTGCGAGCTGGACAGGACGAGATCGAACTCCTGCAGGTCGAAGAGCTCGGCGGCCATCGGATAAAGCGGCAGGTACAAGCGATAATGGCGTTTCAGGAACGGCATCTGTTGGAGAAAGCTGGTCCGGATAGAGCGGGACTCGAGGTCCTCGACCTGGCTCTTGGGAAAATGGAAAAGCGTATAGATCGGAGCACCGGGAAAGAGCTCGGCCAGGGCTTCCAGGACCCGTTCTCCCCCCCGCCGTCCCGTCAGCCAGTCGTGGACCAGGGCGACCTTGAGGTTTTCCATTCAACGACGATTATATGGAGGGGGGGCGGAGAATGTCAATTTTCGGGAGCCCGAAGCGCGTCGGCCCGGTTCCGGCCGGCCAACGACAGGTAGAGCTCAGAGTGGACGGCAATCATTACGTCCAGGGTAAAACGCGGAGGAACCGACGCTCGGGCGGCTTCACCGAGCCGGGCGGCCAAGGCGGAATCGTCCAGAAACCGGTTGACGGCCGCGGCCAAGGCGGCCGGGTCGCCGGCCGGAACAAGCAAGCCGGTTTCGCCGTCGACGATGATTTCGCGGGAGCCGTCCACGGAGGTGGCTACGATCGGCCTTCCCAGCGCGGCCGCCTCAATCAGGACGAGAGGCAATCCCTCCCAAAGGGAAGGCAGAACGAAGATATCCAGACACGCCAGGATCTCGCGGGCGTCGGCCCGTTCGCCCAGAAGAAGAAATCGCCGTTCCAGACCCAAGGCCCGGATTTCGCGGATCAGATCATTCTCCAGCTCCCCGCCTCCGACGACAATCACCCGGCCCTCGGGATGGCCGGCCAGCATGGCCCCCGCGGCCCGCAGAAGGAAGACGACTCCCTTCTGGCGGTGAAGCCTGGCCACAGTGCCGATCAGGGGAGATCCCTGGGGAAGAACTCCGCGCAATTCCGCGGCGCGGCGGGCGAAATCCTCCGTTCCCAGTCCGGAGCAATCGATGCCGTTGCGGATGAGCCGGAGCTTGGCCGGTTTGGCCAGGCGCAAGCGCCGTCCAGTTTCCAAGTCGGCCTCGGAGACGAAAACGACGGCGTCAGTGAATTTCGAGCAATAGCGCTCCAGATCAGCATAGACCGCGCGAAGGAGAATATTCCTGTAATGCAGGTAGTGGATTCCATGGATGGTATGGACGACCTTTGAAACCCCCGCCTTATGGGCCGCCATCCGCCCGTACAATCCGGCGATTCCGCCGTGGGTATGGACGATATCCGGCATTTCCCGCCGGAGGATGGCGGCGATTTTCCCGGTCAGTCCAAAGCTGTATTTTCCTCCGAACGGCGCGGGCACGAAGGAGAGCCCGTCCTTGCGGACTTCCTCTTCGAGGGGGCCTCCCCCGCGGGCGCAAACCGAGATTTCGAAGCGATCCCTGTCCAGGTTTCGGGCCAGGGCCATGACGATGGCTTGGCCCCCGCCCAGAAAGGGCTTGTCGATCATTTCCATGACCCGCAGACGGCTCATGGGACTCCGCTTTCCTTCCCCAAAAGCCGGCGGTAGCGCCGGCGAAGCGCCCGGCCTTCGGCTCCGCGAAAGGAGCCGCGCGCGGCCATCCCGGCCACGGCCATTCGCAGGTATAGGCGGAGAAAGAAACGCGACCCGGGGGGGGCGTGCCGGGAATAGAAACAAAGCTGGCTTCGCCGGTATTCGAAACGGCTGTCCCGGGCCCGCCCGGTCGTGGTCGCCCCGCCTTCGTGCACGACCGCCGCCCGCGGCTCGAAGACCAGCCGCCCGCCCGATACGGCCAGCCGGCGGCAGAGGTCAATGTCCTCGAAATAGAGGAAATAGCGCTCGTCGAAACCGCCGATCAGGCGGAGGGCGTCCATCCGGACCAGCAGGCAAGCGGCGCTGAGCCAGCCGACCCGGCGCGGATCGGCCCGGCGGCGCAGGGCCCTCTTATAAAAAGGATTGAGGAAGAGCTTCTGCACGAACTGGGCCGCGAAAGAGACATTCTTCCCGAAAGAGACCTGGAACGATCCGTCGGGATGAATGAGCGCCGGCCCGACGGCGGCCGCGTCCGGATTCTCGGTCAGCGTCTGGACCAGGCGGCGGATCGAACCCGGGCCGAGGACGGTGTCCGTGTTGAGGAAAAGGACCAGGGCGCCGGCCGCGGCCGCCAGGCCCTGGTTATTGGCCGCGCCGAAGCCCCGGTTGTCCGCGTTGGCGATCATTCGCACCGCGGGAAACTCGGAAGCCAGGTATGCCGGACTGCCGTCCGTAGAAGCGTTGTCGACGACGATGATCTCGCCTTCGTCGCCCAGCTCGGCCCGCAGGGAGGCCAGGCAGGGGGCCAAATGGCGGCGGTCGTTGTAATTGACGAGGATCGCCGAGATCAGCATGCCTCACCCGCTCCCGGCGCAGGCGTCCAGGACGGCTTCGACCCCGCGGATCTGGGCGGACAGGCTGAAGCGGGTTTCGACGGTGCGGTATCCGTTTTCAACGAAGCTCCGGGCCAACGAGGGATCCGACAGGATCCGGCGAATCGCCGCCGCCAGGCCTTCGGGACCGGGCCGGGAGGACATTATTCCATTCAGGCCGTCTTCAATGATTTCGGTCAATCCTCCGTACGGGACTGCGACCACGGGCGTGCCCGCGGCCATGGCATCGATGGCCGTCCGACCGAACGATTCGATCGTCGAGGCCACCGCCAGGACGGACATGATCTTGAGCTGTCCGGTCAGATCATGGCGGTAGCCGGCGAATTTGACCCGGCCGGCCAGGCCCGCGGCGGCGGCCATGGCCCGCAGGCGGGCGGCGTAGCGCTTGTCCCGCGTCTCTCCGACGATGAGCACATTCAAGTTGGGGAATTCCCCGGCCAGGAGGGCGGCCGCCCCGATCACATCGGCCTGCCCTTTTCCCTCGTAGATTTTGCCGACGACCCCGATGACCGGCGCCCCTTCGGGAAAGCCGTATTCGCGGCGGACGTCGCCGAGTCGTTCGGGCGGGTAGGATTTCCGTTTGACGCCGTTGTAGACAAGGACGATTTTATCGGACGGCGGAAAGACCGCGCCGCAGGCCCGCGAATTGACGATGACGCGGCAGGAGTGGTCGACGATGAAGCGGGCCAGGCGGCCCGGGCCGCGCCAATAAAAAAGATGGGCCAGGGGGCCGGCCAGCATTTCGTGGACGGCCCAAACGTGCGGAAGCCCGGCCTTATTCGCGGCCAAGGCGCCGGCGGCGACGGCGGCCGAATTGGAGAATATCAGCGCGGCCTTTTTTTCGCCGGCCAGGGCCGCCAGCCGTTCCGCATGCCGCCGCGTCAGGACGCCGGCCGCCGGGCCCTTCCATAGGCCCGACCGCTCCGTGATCCACCAGACGAGGGGGACGCGGACCGTCTCGATCTCCGCGGCGCGGGCGGCGTCCTCGAAGATCCCCGGGCCGGGCAGCGCCAGAATAGGTGCATATTTTGCCCGATCCAGGCCCTTGAGGGTTTCGAACAGCCACAGCTCGGCTCCGTTGAGCTCGGCCGTATGGGAGACGAACAGGACGGTCCTCATGGATTTCCGACGACCGCCCGGTAGAATTCCAGCGTTTCGGTGGCCGTCTTTCCCCAATCGAAATCGGCGGCCCGCCGGAGACCCTTTTCAGCCATTTCCCTGCGTCTGGATTGATCGCGGAGGAGCGAGCCGATCACGGCGGCCATCTCCTCCGCGTTGGACGGATCGAAATAAGCGGCCGCGTCACGCCCTATTTCGGGCAGGGCCGAACAGCCTGAAACGGCGGCGGGAAGCCCGCAGGCCATGGCCTCGAGCAGAGGCAGGCCGAATCCCTCGGCGAAGGAGGGGAAGACGAGCGCGGTCGCGGCCCCATANNATCTTCAAGCCGCTTTTGTGCAGGATGGCCAGCGCCTCGATCAGGCCGGGCAGGTTCTTGCGGGGCTCCAGGGCGCCCACGAACAAAAGAAAATCTCCCGGCACGGCCAGTTCTTCCCGTAAAACGGCGGCGCGGGCCGGGTTGGCCGGCAAGCGAAAAACCGGGTCCAGCCCGAGGTAAGTCCTTTTGATCTTTTCCGCCGGCAGGCCGAAGCGCTCGAGTATGCCGCGGCGGCTGAATTCGCTGATGGTGATGATTCCATCGGCGCGGCGCAGGGATCCCCCAATCTTGCGCAAAAACTTGCGGCGGGCTTCGCGGTCGGCCTTCTCCGGGTCTTCCAGGAAGAAGAGATCGCAGACTGTCACGATCGTCCGGCCTCGGGTGGGGAGCCTGAGCGGCGTCGCCGAATGGGTCAGGTCCAGGGGCGTTCCGAAGAACCGGTCAAGCCTGGGATGGCCCAGATCCTGCCAAAGGAAATTGACCGCCCGGACCGGCCAGCGAAGATCGCGGAACCGCTTATGGACGAATGGCGGGACACGGACTGCGGCGAAACGGTCCTTCCAGGAAGCCGAAAACAGGCAATACTCGTTCTCGGCGTCCAGAGCGGCCAGCTCGAATAGGAGGTTTCGGAGATAGACGCCGACACCGGTCTCTTCCTTGAGAAAGGGGCGGAGATCGAACCCGATGCGCATTTTTTGTAAATGTATGCCATCCCTTCCCCCAAGTCAAACACGCCGGCCGCCAGGCTGGAGGAGGGCGAAAATCCGGGACATCCCCGGGATTTGAGCCGCCCGCCGCTCGGCGTTCTTGCGCATTCGGGGGACCGATGTTATAAAATATAAATAGAATTCAACGTCCAAGGAGTGTCCCCTATGTCCTACGAGAAGATCGCCGCCCGGCTCGATTCCTACCGTAATGCCATGATCGACCTGCAGGTCAAACTGACCGCCATCCCGGCCGTCTCCCCCGCCAGCGGCGGCGAAGGCGAAGCGAAAAAGGCCGAGTTCCTGCTTGGCTATCTGAAGGAAAACGGCTTCCAGGAAATCGAGGTCATCAGCGCCCCGGACCTGGACGCGCCTTCCGGACGGAGGCCCAACATTCTGGCCTATTATCGCGGCCGCGACTCGTCCAAAACGATATGGATCATGAGCCACATGGATATTGTCCCCCCCGGGGAAGCGTCGCTCTGGCGCGGCGATCCTTACAAGGCCTGGATCGAGGGCGACAAGATCTTCGGACGAGGCGTCGAGGACAACCAGCAGGCCCTGGTCGGCTCGATCTTTGCGGTCAAAGCCTTCCGGGCCGAGGGGATCAAGCCTTCCTATGATGTCGGCCTGGCTTTGGTCGCCGACGAGGAGACCGGCAGCGACAAGGGTATCGGCTACGTCCTCCAGCACTCCAAGGCTTTCCGGCCCGGCGATTTGATCGTCGTGCCCGACGCGGGGAACGAAGACGGCACCTTGATTGAAGTGGCGGAGAAGAGCATCCTCTGGCTTAAATTCAAGGTCCTGGGCAAACAAACGCACGGATCCATGCCGGAAAAAGGCATCAACGCCTTCAAGGCGGCGTCCTTTTATATCACCGAGCTGGACAAGCTCTATGCAATCTTCGCCCAATCCAATCCTCTCTTCGACCCGCCCATCTCGACGTTCGAGCCGACCAAGAAGGAAGCCAATGTTCCCAACGTCAACACCATCCCCGGCGAGGACGTCTTTTGCATGGACATGCGCATCCTGCCCGCCTACTCGATCGACGAGGTCATGGCCAAAGTCAAGGAGATCGGCCGGGGCATCGAACAGAAGTTCGGTGTGACGATTTCCTCGGAAGTGCTGCAGAGCGCACCCGCCGCGCCGCCGACCGATCCGTCCGCGCCGGTCGTCAAGGCCTTGCAGAGGGCCGTCCGCCAGGTCTACGGCGTCGAAGGCAAGCCCATGGGCATCGGCGGAGGCACCGTCGCCGCGCTCTTCCGCCACGCCGGCATCCCGGCGGCCTGCTGGGCCCGCCTGGACGAGACGGCCCACCAGCCCAACGAATATTGCATCATCGACAACATGGTCGGCGACGCCAAGGTCTTCGCCCACCTCATGCTGCAGGATTGAATTCCGCCGGCCTCAGTGGCCGTTCGTCAAGCGCCGCCGCAAGGCCATCCGCCGGGCGGCGCGCTGGGCCCGCCGGGCCGCCTGGATCGTGTTCATATGGGCTTCCACGGTGTCTTCCAGATCGCGGCCGTATCCCCCGGCCAGCTCCACCGCGACGGGTATTCCGCGGGCTCGAACCTCTTCCAAAACGATCCGGTCGCGCTCGGCCAGGCCCGCCAGGCTGCAGGTCAGCCCGCCCAGCTTGTCGCCGGCGAGAGGGTCGGCTCCGGCCAGGTAGACGACCAGATCGGGTTTGTACTCGTTCAGGATGCGGGGAATATCAGCGCGCAGGGCGGCCAGGTATTGATCGTCTCCGTCGCCGCTCCACAGCCCCACATCGAGCGTGCCGGGCGGCTTTTCCGCCGGGTAGATATCCATCTGGTGGATGCTGTAAGTGAAGACGTCCTTCCGTCCGGCGTAAAGGGAAGCCGTGCCGTTGCCCTGGTGGACGTCCAGATCGATGATCATGGGCCGGGCGATGCGCCCTTCGGCGCGCAGCTTTTCCACGGCGATCACCGTGTCGTTGAGGGCGCAGAATCCCTCGCCGTGGTCGGCGAAGGCATGGTGGAAGCCGCCGCCGATATGCAAGGCCAGGCCCTCGCGTAAAGCCGTCTCGGCCGTCAGAATAGTCCCTCCCATGTGGAGCCAGACGAAACGGGTCAGCTCGGGCAGATAAGGAAGCTCCAGGGCCTCGATCTCCGAACGCGAGAGGTCGCCCGACTGGAGCTTGCGGACATATTTCGGAGCATGGACGCGGAGAATGTCCTCGTCGGCGGCCGGCGCCGGTTCGAGGAAGGCGTCCTTGCGGACTCCCTGGGCCAGTAGGCGCTCATAGATCAGGCGGTATTTGCGGACGGGGAAGACGTGCCGTCCGAGATCAACCATCCAGTATTCCGAGCTGTAGATGAAACGGAAGGGATATTGTTTCGACAGGAGGCGGTCGATGAGTCCCATGGCGGAATGACAAGGATATCACACCGAACCTGAAATAAAAAATGTGATATAATCCGCGGTTCATGACGCGCCTTTTTAGGACGCAACGCATCGTCGAGGAGGCTTGCGTGAGCGGATATCGCATCGAACACCATCCGATCCTGACGCCGGAGCCCGCGGAAATGATCCCCTTCACCTGGAAGGGGCGGCCTCTGACGGCCCGCAAGGGGGAGACCATCTCCTCCGCGCTATTCGCCCACGGCGAACGGATCTTCAGCTACCATCNNTGCGCCCAATGCCTGGTCCTGGCCGATGGACTGCCGGTCAAATCCTGCATGGAGCTCGTCCGGCCCGGCATGGCCGTCCGGCCGGCCGACGGCCTGCCGGTGCTGCCCCCGGCCGCGGGAACGCCGGCCACCCGGCCGATCGAGGAGATCCCCGTCCCCGTCCTCATCATCGGCGGCGGGCCGGCCGGCCTGTCGGCAGCCATTGAATTCGGCAAACGCGGCATCCAGGCGATTCTGATCGACGACAAGCACCGCCTGGGCGGCAAGCTCGTCCTGCAGACGCACCGCTTCTTCGGTTCGTACGACGCCGTCTATGCGGGGACCCGGGGCATCGACATCGCCACCAAGCTGGAGAGCGAACTGCGGACGTTCCACTCGATCGAGATCTGGCTTCAGAGCACCGCCCTGGCCGTGTTCAGCGACAGCAAAGTCGGCGTCCTGCGGGGCAACGGCCGCTACGTCCACGTCCGACCCGGCGTGGTGCTGGTCACGTCGGGCGCGCGGGAGAAATCGCTGGCCTTCCCCGGCAACACCCTGCCCGGAGTCTACGGGGCGGGGGCCTTCCAGACCCTGGTCAACCGCGACCTTGTGCGCGCGGCCGAACGGCTTTTCATCGTCGGCGGCGGCAATGTCGGTTTGATCGCCGGATACCATGCCTTGCAGGCGGGCATCCCGGTCGTGGGCCTGGTTGAGGCCTTGCCCGAATGCAGCGGCTACAAGGTCCACCGGGACAAGCTCCACCGCTTCGGGGTCCCCCTTTACACTTCGCATACGATCCTTAGCGCAAACGGCGGGGACCAGGTCGATTCCGTGACCATCGCCAAGCTCGACAAGCAATGGAAACCGGTGCCGGGAACGGAACAGACTTTCGCCTGCGACACCATCCTCATCGCCATCGGGCTCGACCCGGTGGACGAATTCTTCGTCAAGGCCCGCGAATTCGGCCTCAAAACCTATGCGGCGGGCGACGCCGAAGAGATCGCCGAGGCCTCGGCGGCCATCTTCTCCGGCAAGATCCGCGGCCTGGAGATTGCCCGCGACCTCGGCCACGACGTCGGCGTGATCTCCAAGGACTGGTACACGACGGCCGAGATCCTGAAATCCCGTCCGGGACTGACCGCGCTGGAGGAATATCCGGCCGCCGAAAACGGCGTCTTCCCCCTTCTGCACTGCGTCCAGGAGATCCCCTGCGATCCGTGCACCACGGTCTGCCCGCGCGACCTCATCCACATCCACGCCGACGACATCCGCGGCCTGCCCGTTTTCGAAGTCCCCGATCCGGCCAAGGGCTGCACGGGCTGCGAGAAATGCGTCACCATCTGCCCGGGCCTGGCCATCTCGCTCGTCGATTTCCGCAAAGATCCCGAGTTCCCCACGGTCACGATCCCCTTCGAATTCCTCAAGGACATGGTCGAGGTCGGCGACCGGGTCGTGGTCCTCGATACGACCGGAACGGAGCTGGGCGAGGTCGAAGTCACTGGCGTGCGGGCGATCAAGGCCAACGACCGGACAGTGTTGGTCAAGATGCGCGTGCCCAAGGCCGCGGCCAAGCGCGTCGCCGGGCTGCGCGTCCAGGACGGCGCCGTATCCAAGCCCATGGACCGCTACGTGGAACGGACGGCCGACGACACTATCGTCTGCCGCTGCGAGCGCGTGCCCGCCGGAGAGATCCGGTCCCTCATCCGCGAGGGCCACCGTGACATCAGCCAGATCAAGGCCGTGACCAGGGCCTGCATGGGCTCCTGCGGGGCCAAAACCTGTACGGCCCTCATCCACCGCATTTTCCGCGAGGAGGGGGTCCCCGAGAAGGATATCGTCGATCAACCCAAGCGGCCGCTGTTCATGGAAGTCTCCCTCGGCGCATTTGCCGGCGTCGAGGCCGAAGAGGAGAGCGACCATGGCCGTCTGTAATCTCAATTACGACGTCATTGTCGTCGGCGCGGGCAGCGTCGGCGCGCCCGCCGCCCTGGCCCTGGCCGAGGCCGGGCTCAAGGTCCTGGTCCTCGACGGCAACGCCAGTGTCGGCCAGGGTTCGAACAAACACGCCATCGGCGGCCTGCGGGCGACGTTCTCCGACCCGGCCAAGATCCGCATCGGTCTGCGCAGTCTGGAGATCGTCTCCAACTGGAAGAAGGACCGCGGCGAAGACCTCGAATGGCGACAGGGCGGCTATTCCTTCGTCGCCTACACCGAACAGGACAAGGCCTCGCTCCAGGAGCTCCTGGTCACCCAAAAGGCCTTCGGCCTCAATATCGACTGGCTGGACCGGGCCGGCATTCTCGAGATCATCCCCGACCTCAATCCCGACGGCCTCCTCGGAGGGACTTTCTCGCCGGAGGACGGCCACGCCTCGCCGCTCCTGGCCGCCCATGCGTTCTACGTCCACGCCCGGCGGGCGGGCGCCGAGTTCCGCTTCAATGAGCCGGCCAAGGGTCTGATCATCGAGGGCGGCGCCGTGCATGGCGTCACGACCGACCAGGGCGATTACGGCGCGGACATCGTGGTCAACGCCGCCGGCGGCTGGGCCGCCGATGTCGGGCGAATGGCCGGGATCACCCTCCCGGTCAACCCCGATGCGCATGAAGGCGGGGTGACCGAGCCCGTGGCCCATTTCCTCAATCCCATGGTCGTCGACATCCGGCCCCTGCCCGGATCGGCCAATTATTACTTCTATCAGCACGCCACCGGCCAGATCATCTTCTGCATCACCCCCAATCCCAGCATCTGGGGCACGGATCGGCGCGAAACCAGCTCGTTCCTGCCGATGGTCGCCCAGCGCATGGTCGACCTCATGCCCCGCCTGCGCCACTTGCGTGTGCGGCGCACCTGGCGGGGCCTCTATCCCATGACTCCCGACGGCTTCCCGCTCGTCGGCTGGGCCCGCGAAGTGCGCGGGCTCCTGCTGGCGGTGGGCATGTGCGGACAGGGCTTCATGCTCGGCCCGGGCCTGGGCGAGATCCTGGCCCACATGGTCCAGGACAAACTGCCGGCCAAGGACCGCGAGATTTTGGAGTTCCTCTCCCCTTACCGCGAATTCAAGGGAATGGAAAAGCTGAAGTAGACCAATGAGCGATTTTTTCTTTTTCGATTGCGAAACGACCGGCCTTCCGGTCCGCCGAAATCAGAGCGTCCGCGACGTGGACGGCTGGCCGCGCCTCGTCCAACTGGCCTGGGCGTCTTATGACGCCTGGGGCCGGCCGAAGACGGCCGAAAGCCGTATCGTCCGGCCCGAAGGGTTCCTGATCCCGGCCGATTCGACGAAGATCCACGGCATCAGCCACGACCGGGCGGTCGAGACGGGGGCGCCGGTAGCGGAGGTCCTCGGTCTTTTCGCCGGAGTCCTGGAAGATCCCTTCGACGCCGTCATCGCCCACAATCTCGAGTATGACATCAACGTCGTCGGCGCCGAACTCATCCGGGCGAACATATCAAGCCGACTGTTCGACCGGCCCGGATTATGCACCATGAAGACGACGACCGGCCTGCTTCAGCTTCCCGGCCCCTACGGGTTCAAGTGGCCCAAGCTCGAGGAATTGCACGTTTTCCTGTTCGGAAAGGGCTATGATGGCGCCCACGACGCGGCCCTCGACGTTGAAGCCTGCGCCCGCTGCTTTTTCGAACTGCGGCGGCGGGGCCACTACCCCCGCGACTGACCATTCTATAAAGCCGCGTCTCACCGCTTCAAGGATTTATATTTCAACCGGTGCGGCTGATCGGCGGCCGAACCCAGGCGCTTGCGCAGATCGTCGCGATATTCCGAATAATTCCCGTAAATGAAGCGTAGGCCGCCGTCCTCCTCGAAGGCCAGGATGTGCGTCGCCACGCGGTCNNCGGTCGAGGAACCAGCGGTCGTGGCTGACGACAACCGCGCAGCCGGCGAAACTGGTCACGGCGTCTTCCAGGGCCCGCAGGGTGTTGACGTCCAGGTCGTTGGTCGGCTCGTCCAGGAGGAGGACATTGCCTCCTTCGGACAGGGCCTTGGCCAGATGGACCCGGTTCCGTTCGCCTCCCGACAGCATGGCGCCTTTCTTCTGTTGGTCCGTGCCGCCGAATCCGAACGACGCGCAATAAGCCCGGGCGTTCATGGTCCGCCCGCCGATAGTCATGAGGTCTTCGCCGCCCGAGATCAATTCGAACACCGTCTTGGCCGGGTCGAGCTCACGCGACTGGTCGGCATAGGCTGTCTTGACCGTCTCGCCGATGCGGATCGTCCCACGCTCGGGCGTCTCCCGGCCGATGATCATCCGCAGCAGGGTCGTCTTGCCCGCCCCGTTGGGCCCGATGATGCCGACGATGGAGCCCGGAGGAAACCGGACGGTCAGATCGTCAATCAGAAGCCGGTCGCCGTAGCCCTTGGCCACGCCTTCGAAATCGACAACGACGTCGCCCAGCCGCGGGCCCGGAGGGATGGGGATCTCCTGTTCGTCGCGGAAGCGCTCAAAATCGCGGCCCAGCAGTTCCTCGTAAGCATTGACGCGGGCCTTGCCCTTGGCCTGGCGGGCTTTGGGCGACATGCGGATCCACTCCAGCTCGCGGGCCAGCGTTCGCTGGCGTCGCGATTCGGTCTTCTCTTCGACGGCCAGACGGGCGCTTTTCTGTTCCAGCCAGGACGAATAATTGCCCTTCCAGGGAATGCCCTGGCNNTTGGTCGGTTCGTCCAGAAGCAGGATGTCCGGTTCCATGAGCAGGAGCCGGGTCAAGGCGACGCGGCGGCGCTCGCCTCCGGAGAGGGTGGAGACAGGTGCTTCCGGCGGCGGGCAGCGGAGGGCCTCCATGGCGATCTCCAAGTGGTTGTCCAGGTTCCAGGCGTCGTGTTTCTCAATCTCCTCGAGCAGCTTGGCCTGCGCGGCGACGAGCGCATCCATATCGGCGTCGGGATCGGCGAACTTGTCATTGACCGCATCGTAGCGGGCCAGAAGATCGACAATGGGCTGAACGCCCTCTCGCACGATCTCCAGGACGGTCTTGGTCGGATCGAGCGGCGGGTCCTGATCGAGAAGCCCGACGCTGTACCCTTTGCTCATGGCCAGCTCGCCGCTGAAATCGACGTCGCGGCCGGCGATGATGCGCAGGAGCGTCGATTTGCCCGATCCGTTCAGGCCGAGGACGCCGATCTTGGCCCCGTAATAAAAGCCGAGGCTTATGTCTTTCAAGACCTGCCGGTTGGGCGGGAAGGTCCGGCTGACCCGCGACATGGAGAAGATGACTTGGGTATCGGAGGGCATGAATTCATTTTACACAAATCGGGGGCCACGGGCCAGGCGAAGAGGACGTCCGCGAGCCGGGCGAATTTTCGGCCTGGCTTCGGCCCTCCCGGTTTTTTATAATGAGTCGGGAGGCGGCCATGAAATTCACTTTCGCCCACAATAATTTCAATGTCCTCAATCTGCGGAGAAGCCTGGAATTCTATGAAAAGGCCCTCGACCTAAGGGAAGTGCGCCGTGTCTCCCCCGAGGACGGGAGCTTCATCCTGGTTTTCCTCGGAGACGGCGCCACGCCGCACCGGCTGGAGCTGACCTGGCTGCGCGACCGGACTGATGCGTACAACCTCGGCGACAACGAGATGCATCTGGCCTTCACCGTGGATGATTACGACGCGGCTTTCAAGAAGCACAAAGAAATGGGCGTCGTGTGCTACGAAAACCCCAAGATGGGGATCTACTTCATCGAAGATCCGGACGGCTATTGGCTGGAGATCGTCCCCGATCGGAAATAACCAATCCAAGAAGAGAGGCCTTACTGAAGACCTCTCATGGAAAGATACCCTCACCGCTGCCCTTGCGCCGCCGAAACCTCGCCGGCGCCTCCCCCCGCCCATTCCGGAAGTTCCGGCCTGGGCTGGCGTTTCGCACTTCAAGCTCAGTTGCCGATTTCCAACGGCGAGATGATACAATTCGCTTGGGGAGTCCGTCTATACGTGCCAATACTATTCGTATTGACACTAAAATGACCGGGCGGATGAGGAGATCGGCGTTCAGGAGCGGATCAGGCCGTTGCGAATGGCGTAGCGGACGAGCTCAGCCGCGGATTTCAGCTTCAATTTGGCCAGGATATGGGCGCGATGGGATTCCACGGTACGGGAGCTGACCCCGAGTGCGGCGGAAATTTCCTTGTTGGCCATCCCTTTGGCAATCAAGCGCAGGACCTCTTTTTCGCGGGGGGTCAACGGTGTCGGCTTGGTCCTCCGCCGCCGCGCCGGATTGTCGTCCTTGCTCGGGGCAGGCGCCGCGCCATCGATCATATGGCGGTACAGGGCGGTCTCGATGGCCGCTTTCAATTCATCCGATCGAAAAGGCTTGAGGAGATACCCGGCCGGCTTCGTCCGCTTGGCCCGATCCAGCACGGCATCGTCCCCATAAGCCGTGACGAAGATGACCGGGACATCGAAGCCCTCGCTGACGATGCGGGCCGCATAGATGCCGTCCTTTTCGCCCTTCAGCCGAATATCCATGAGAACCAGATCGGGCTTGGTCGTACGGGCCGCTTCGATCGCGGCCTCGGCCGTGGAACAGATCGCCGTCACCTCGTACCCGGACACTTCCAGGGATCTCCGCAGGGATTCGGCGATGATGATTTCGTCTTCGGCGATCAAGATTTTTGGGCGCATGGTCCCCTCCTCAAATCTCCGTAATTATACCAAAAGAAGAGCCCCCTGCAAGAGAAAGACCGTTCCGGATCTCTCCGGAACGGCTTTCGGATTTCGGGAATAATCAGGATGCCTCAGCGCCGGCCGGCCGGTTTCTTGGCCGCGGGGGCGTTCAGCAGGGCCGCCCGGGCGGCCGCCAGCCGGGCAATGGGCACACGGAACGGCGAACAGCTGACGTAGTTCAGGCCGATCAGATGACAGAACTCCA
>PMCY01000045.1:0-4425 GCA_003154255.1 Candidatus Aminicenantota bacterium
GATTTGGTCGATGCGTTCTGGCTGATGATATATCCGATAACGCTGGGGGTCGGAAAGCGGTTGTTTGCCGATGGCACGATCCCGATGGCATTCAAGGTGACGGAAAGCAAAATCACCCCGATGGGTGTCATTGTCGTGAATTATGAGCGTGCAGGCGCAATCACAACCGGAAGTTTATGAATATTCGCTTCGTCATCTTGAATAAACAGGAGAAGAATTTTATTATTTATACCATTCCAAAACAAATTGAGGGTGAACTCAATGATAAAAAAGTATGCGCTCGACCTGAGCATTATTATTTTTGTATCGTTGATGTTTCCAGGATATGCCCGTGTCCCGAGACCTGAAGAAATGAAGGCTCCGTCGGTGATTCCTGCCATAGATCAAAACATCCTTGAAATTACCGTGGGACCTACGAGCGGGGTCAGGGGAGTGAAAGTATTAACGGTCGCACCGGGAAGGCCATGTGAAAGCGTGTTGAAGCCCGGTGATACCATCTTTGCTTTTGACTTGATCGGTCAGGACGGTTCCAGGGCGGGAAGTGCAAAAGTGAATTCGAAGAATTTTGAGTTGGAAGTTTTAAAAATACAGCCGCGAATGACGGTAAAATTATTGGTCAGCTTAAGACCTGTGGTTGAAGTCAGCTGCGCAATTCCCGAAAAAAAAGACTACTGCGCCGAGGGGCGGAACTCAACAGGTGACGCAAGCCATCGCTTCTCCCTGAAATCCTCTGTGAGAACGCCGAGAAGCCGGAGTTTGAACTTGAAGAAAACCGGCGCTCTTTTGGTTCAAGTCAATTTCTCGTGTGCCTTGACGGAGCGCAGGAACCCGATGATCGTGGAGGCGAATTCCGGGTTGGCGGGCGTGGTCATGTGGTCCGCGCCCTCGATGACCTTTTCCTCGCTGCGGCCTAAAAGCGCTCGGAGAGCGGCGACCCGGATCTTCAGATTTTCGGACTCCTGCGATCCGTAGATGAACAGCGCCGGAGCCGCGCACTTCTTGAGATCCTCCGCCTTCACTTCGAGACCGTTGAAGCTGCGGCCGGCCGCCGCGAACGCCTTCAAATCCTTGCCGCCGTACAGAAACTTGGCGATCGCATCGGCCTGTTCCAGAGTCGGCTTGGGCCTGCCGGGCGGGGTCATCTCGATGATGTAAGGACCCAGGCCCTGGCCCTTGTCCACAGCCTCCGCAAACGCATCGATTTCCCGGGAGCCGGACTCCCCCGTCAGCAGCGGCGCTTGTCCGCCATAAATCACGCTGAGCACGCGCTGCGGGTTGGTCGCCGCCACTTTGCCGGCGATGAAGGACCCCATGGAGTAGCCGATCAAGTGGGCCTTCTCGATCTTGAGATGGTCGAGCAGGCGGACCACATCGGCGGCCATTTCAGATCCATACTGCGCCGTGTCGTGGGGTTTATCGCTCTGTCCGTGCCCCCGGCAATCCAGGGCAATCACCTGGTACCCGTCGGGGGGAGTAAGCTTGGTGCGGCCTGTCGCATCCTGCCCCCACATGCTCGAATCGCCCATCCACCCGTGGATGAGTACGATGGCTTCGCCCTGACCTTCGGCGACATACCGAATCTTCACCCCGTTCGAGTCGAAAAACTTGTCGGCGGCAGAGGCGAATCCTGACAGGGCCCCGTAGGCAACGATCATCGTCAACAGAAAACCGTGTTTCATATTCATTGATCTGTCCCAGGCCAAGCGCGGGAGTCCGCTTGCCGGACTAACCGAAGAAATAATAGGTCTCGTCGACGGCCTCACTCCTCTTCCTGGTGAACCCGGCCTTCCTTGACCGCCTCGGCGATGATCTTCTGCTGCAGGTGGGAGGGCACCTCGTCCATATGGCTGTATTCCATGACAAACGAACCGCGGCCGCCGGTGATGGAGGTCAGCGTCGGCTCGAAGTCGAGCATTTCGGACATGGGCACCACGGCCTTGAGGATGCGCATGCTGCCCTTGGATTCCATGCCGCTGACCTTGCCCCGCCGACCGTTGAGGTTGCCCATGATGTCGCCCATGTACGGCTCAGGCGTGTAAACCTCGACGTTCATGACCGGCTCGAGCAGCGTCGGTTTGGATTGCTGCATGGCCAATTTGAAGGCCTTGGAGGCGGCGATTTTAAAGGCGATGTCGGACGAATCGACGTCATGATAGGACCCGTCGTAGAGGGTGACCTTGAAATCGACGACCGGGTAACCGGCCAGGATGCCCTTCTTGCGGGCGTCCTGGATGCCCTTCTCGACGGAAGGGATGAAATTGCGCGGGATGGCGCCGCCGAAAATCTTATCCTCGAATTCAAAGTCCTTGCCTCGCGCCAGAGGTTCCATTTTGATCCAGACGTCGCCGAACTGGCCCCGGCCTCCGGTCTGCTTCTTGTGCCGGCCCTGGACGTCGGCCCGGCCCTTGATCGTCTCTTTGTAGGAGATTTTGGGCGGCTTGAGATCGACGTCGACGTTATAGCGTTTTTTCAGCTTTTCGGTGATGATGCGGACATGCAGCTCGCCGCCGCCCGAGATGAGAAGCTGGGCGCTGTCCGGGTCGCGCTCGAAGCGGACAGTGGGGTCTTC
The DNA here is from genome assembly GCA_003154255.1 of Candidatus Aminicenantota bacterium. Classification (GTDB taxonomy): domain Bacteria; phylum Acidobacteriota; class Aminicenantia; order Aminicenantales; family UBA4085; genus UBA4085. The sequence continues at coordinate 2,570 of PMCY01000045.1, forward strand.
CTCCATGATCCGGTGCGAAGCCTGGCTGATCTTATCCTCGTCGGCCCGCGTCTTCGGCTCGATGGCGAAAGAAATCGACGGCTCGGAGAAATGGATGGGCGGAATCGTGATCCCGGATCCCTTGGCCGAAAGGGTGTCGCCGGTCATGGTCGCCTTGAGCTTGGCCGTGGCCACGATGTCGCCAACGCGGGCCTGGCCGGCTGGGATCTGTTCCTTGCCTTGCAGAAAGAACAATCCGCCCAGTTTTTCGTCCATCTCCCGACCGGGGTTGGAAACGAGGGCGTCGGAGTTCATTTTGCCCGACAGAACCCGCATCAGGCTGATCCGGCCGGTGTATGGATCGGAAAGCGTTTTGAAGACGAGGGCGGCGAAAGGAGCGTCGGCTCCGGTCTTGAGCTTGTCGTCCTTGCCGTTGATCGAGACCGGGATCTCGCCCCGGTCGACGGGTGAAGGCATGAGCTCGACGATCCCGTCGAGGAAGGGCTGAAGGCCCATATTCAGGAGGGCCGAAGCGGCAAAAACGGGGTAGATCTGACGGGCAGCGACGGCCTTCTTCAGGCCGCCGCGGATGTCGCCGGCCGAGAGCTCTCCGCTCTCCAGGTACTTTTCCATGAGTTTTTCGTCGCTTTCGGCGATCATCTCGACCAGCTCGCGGGACCGCTTCTCGGCTTCGGCCTGGACTTCGGCCGGGATGGGAGCCTCGCTGAGCTTGCCGCTCTCGTCCTTTTCGAAGAGGTAGGCTTTGCCGCCGATGAGATCGACGAGGCCGCGGAAATTCTTCTCCTGTCCGATGGGGATCTGGACGGGCACGGCCTGTCGGCCGAAGAACTGCTGGACGGACTCCAGGGCCCCCTGGAAGTTGGCGTTTTCGCGGTCGATCTTGTTGATGACGATGAAGCGGGCCAGGCCGTTCTCCTCGAGCATCTCCCAAACCTTCTCCGTGCCCACTTCGACGCCGGCCACGGAATCGACGAGCACGGCCGCCCCGTCGACGGCCCGCAGGCTGGCCCGGGTGTCCCAGAGAAAGTTGGAGAATCCCGGCGTATCGACGACGTTGATCTTATGGTCCGTCCATTCGAAGAAGCAGACCGCCGAGCTGATGGAGATCTTGCGATCGATTTCCTCCGGCTCGAAGTCGGTGACGGTGTTGCCCTTGTCGACCTTGGTCAGGCGGCTGGTGACCCCCGCGTCGAACAGGACTGCGGCGGCCAAGGAGGTCTTCCCGGACGAGCCATGCCCGACGAGGGCGATGTTCCGGATCTTGTCGGCGGCGAAGTCTTTCATAGTGACGGGCCTCCCAGGGTTTGGTGACGTCCGCGCCCCGGGCGCCGTCGCTAGTCGGCGCGCCCTGAACGGCGGGTTTTTCCTCGCGAGGAACGGGTATCATACATTAAACGCCCGGGTTATCTCAAGCGCGCGGAAGGCCCCCGGAGGGGCCGCCCGGCCGCCGCCTACTTCTTTTTCTCAACCAGGAGCAGGGCGTCGCGGTTATCCTGCCAATGATAGCCGAGGTGAAAGGGCAGCTTGGAAATGGCGGCCGCTCCCTCGTCGAAAGCTTTCTTCAGATCCGGTTGATCGACTCCGGAAAAATCCTTGACGGGCTTGGCATACTCGCCGTAGAGCTGGACTCTCCAATCCTTGGGCTTGAAAACCTTATAGGGGATGCCGGTGTCGTCTTCCAGAATGAACTGGCTCTTGTCCAGCACGATCTCGCGGATATGGGTGAACGTGGCATAGTGCATCAGGTAGGACCCCGATTTCACATAGGTCGTCAAGCCGGAGGGCATGCGGCCGAGATGCCTGTGCAGGGGGGAATCTTTGGCAAAGGTCTTATTCTCCAGGTTGCAGGAAACATA
>PMCY01000045.1:4439-24034 GCA_003154255.1 Candidatus Aminicenantota bacterium
GGTGCCCCGTCCGCTTCAGGAAGAAACAGAGAAGCGGCAGGACGCCCTCGACCTGGCCCTGCCCATAAAGCGTTTCATCCATATGCTTGGTGATAAAGTAGCTCTTATCAAAGAAATCGGACAGCGAGGCCGAGAAATTCTTGAGATAGGCTTCGGCCTGGCGGTCCTTCCATTGGTCCGGGCGAGGCAGGCTGCCGCAAAACTCCAGGCCCAGCAGGACATAAGTCTCGGCCGCGGGAAAGAACTCGTGGGCGGTCAGGAAATCGGGGCCGCCGAAGGGATAAAAAAGGAACTTCGAGGACGAACGGGCCCGCAGGAGCTCTTTATCGGCCCAGGCCTGCATGGGTTTCAACCGCTTGGCCGTGAGGTCGGCCCAGTTTTTTTCGATCGTTTCGGCGTACTGCCTCCAGAGGGCCGATGACCGCACGCCGGCGAGAGCGGGCACTTCCGCCGGAAGGCCGGCCAGCAGCGCGGCGATTTCATCAAAGGTGGGTTCAATCCGCGGTCCGGGCTTAATTGGCTTGTCGGCGGGCGCTTGCGTCGGAAAACACGCCGCCCCCGAAGCCGAGACGGCGGACAAGATCATCAAACCGAGGAGAAGAATTCCGAATTTCCGGGTCATGCTGCGCCTCTCCGAAATATGTCCGTCGAATAAGTCAAAAGTTCCTTCCCGAAATGCCGGGCGGAGCCTGATTATTATACGCTCTTCGGAGCGAATTCGTTAAAGGGAAAACCTTCCCTGGAGGCGCGGTTTCAGACGCCGGCCGGACGCGCCGCCGCATCCAGTTTCTGCAGAACCTGCTCCAGCTCGGACGGCAAAGGCGAGCGGAATTCCAGCCACTCCCCCGTCTCCGGATGACGGAACCCCAGCACATGGGCGTGAAGAAAAAGGCGGGGGAATTTCGTCCTGGATTTCCCCTCTCCGTATCGCCTGTCACCGGCGACGGCATGGCCGGCCGTGGCCAGGTGGACCCGGATCTGGTGTGTGCGTCCGGTGTGGGGATGGATCTCCAGCAGATCGAAGGCCCCATAATGGCGCCGGACGCGGTAATCCGTGATAGCCACCCGGGGTTTGCGGGTCTTGATCGAAATCAAATGTCCGTCCGTGACGTGCCGCCCGATCGGCCAGTCCAGTGTGCCCTCCGGCTTATGCATGGGCTTCCCGACCAGCGCTAGGTAGACCTTCTTGACCTCGCGGTCCTTGAACTGACGCTTCAGTTCGTCAAAGGCCCGCGGGCTGCGGGCGACGACCATGACCCCCGACGTGTCCGCGTCCAGGCGGTGGACGATCCCGGACCTCTCCTCCTCCCCCAGCCCGACGACTTCGGGAAAATGATGCATCAGCGCGTTGACCAGCGTCCCGGTCCTGTTGCCCGTGCCGGGATGGACGACCATCCCGCTGGGCTTATCTACGATGATGATGTGGGCGTCGCTGAAGAGAATGGTCAGCGGGATGTTTTCGGGGCCGGTCGGCTCGGGCGGGGGGATCTCGACGTCGATCTCGACCCTTTCCCCGGCCCGCAGCTTGTAGGACGATTTCCGAAGCGACCCGTCGACCGTGACCTTGCCCTTATCCACGAAATGCTGGAACTGGGAACGGGTAATCTCGGGAACCACGCGGGAAAGGTGCACATCGAGCCGGACGCCTTCCCCGGTGGCCGGTCCGATGCGGAATTCCTGCTTAGGCACGGGACCTTTTTTTAAAGACGCCGAGCAGGATCAGCCCGGCGGCGAAGCCGATGATGCAGAAGAGCTGGGGATAGGTGATGCTCAGGAAGGGCGAGCCGCCGCGCAGGAAAAAAGCCCGGCTGGGATGGTCGCCGCGGAAGAACTCGGTGAAGTAGCGGATGACCGAATAATTCAGAATGTAGAGCGAGAAAACCTGGCCGTCGAAACGCTTCCGGCGCAGGACCAGGAAGAGGACCAGCGCATTCAGAAAATTGAGGGCCGATTCGTAGAGCTGGACGGGATGGATGGGCACGTTGATCGGCACACCGGTCAGGGAATGGGCGTAGGGATCACGGAAGGTCGCGGCCCAAGGGACGGAACAGTCGCTGCCATAACAGCAGCCGGCCAGGAAACAGCCGATGCGGCCGAAGCCGTGACCCAAAGCCAGAACGGGGCCGGCGATGTCGGCGATCTTCCAGGTCGGGAGCTTGTGGCGGTGGAAATACCACAGGGCAAAAACGATGCCGAAGGCCAGCCCGCCCTGGAAAACGCCGCCCGTGCGGGCCACCCAGATGAGCTCTCTGGGATTCTTCATATAATAGCCGAAGTTGCCGACGAGGAGGACCAGCTTGGCGCCGATCAGGGCCACGATCATGATATAGAAAGCGGCGTCGAGGAGGCGGGGCGCATTCAACCCCTGCTTCCGGGCCTGGCGGTAGAGAAGCCAGAGGCCCAGGGCCACGCCGACGGCCATCATGAACCCATAGGAATGAATGGTCAGGGGGCCGAGCTTGATGAGAATGGGTTTCACGCGGTCCTCCTCACGAAAAAGATGTAGATCAGCAGGACGGCCCCGACCGTGACGCAGGCGTCGGCCAGGTTGAAAGTCGGCCAATAGAAGCGCTTGAAGTGAAATTCCAGGAAATCGACGACCGTGCCGCGAAAGATGCGGTCGAGCTGGTTGCCCAGGGCCCCGGCCATGACCAGGGCCAGGGTGAAGCGGTTCAGCTTTTGTTCCGGCGGCGTTTTGATGAAATAGATCAGGACCAGGACGAACGCCAGGACGGACAGCCCGGTCAGAAGCAGGGCCATCGTATTTCCCCGGACATGGTTGAAGACACCGAAAATGGCGCCCTTGTTGCGGACATGGGTCAGGTTGAAAAAGCCCGGGATGACCCGGATCGTTTCAAAGAGCCCGATCTTCGCGGCGACCCAGCTCTTGGAGGCCTGGTCCAGGACCAACAGNNACGTCGTCGCAGCGGCGGCAGAAATCCGGATGGGCCGGGCTCGTGCCGACGAACGTGGAGTAGTTCCAGCAGCGGACGCATTTTTGGCCGGGGGCTTTGGCCACGACAACCGTCAACTCGTCCGCTTCAACCGGCTCGACCACGACGTCGGAGACAATGAAGAGGTCCTTGAGCGCGGCCGCGTGGGCCGCCAGAAGGTCCCTCTGTGCGGCCGGGGCCCGCAGGGTCACCTGAGCTTCAAGGGCATTGCCGATGAGCTTCTCTTCGCGGGCCTTCTCCAGCTCCTTGAGGACGATTTCCCGAACGGCCCCCAGGGCCTCCCAGGACTCGGCTTCGTCCCCCTCCATCCAGGTCCGGCCCATTTCCGGAAAGAGGGCCAGGTGCACCGATTCCCCCCGCCCGGCCCAATTGGGCATGGCTTCCCAGACTTCTTCGGTGGTGAAAGGCAGGATGGGCGCCATGAGCGTCAGCGTCTCCCGCAGAATGCGGTGGAGGACGGTCTGGGCCGAACGGCGGATCCGCGCGGTTTTGGAGGAGCAATACAAACGGTCCTTGAGAACGTCGAGGTAGAACGCGCTCAGATCGACGCTGAAAAAATTTGCCAGCGCGTGATAGACGACGTGGTATTCGTAATCCTCATAGCCCTGGCGCATGCGGCGGCCGACTTCCTCCCAGCGCTGGAGGGCCCAACGGTCGAGCGGTTCCAGATCCGCCGGGGCGACGGAGTCGCGGTCGGGTGAAAAATCGAAGAGGTTGCCGAGAAGATAGCGCCAGGTGTTGCGGATCTTGCGATAGGCCTCGACGATCCGCTGTTCGATCTCCGACCCGTAGGGGGCGTCCTCCTTGTAATTGAGCATGGCCACCCAAAGGCGCAGGATTTCGGCCCCCCCGCGGTCGATGATTTCCTTGGGCTCGATGACATTGCCTGCCGATTTGGACATGGCCCGGCCCTTCTCGTCGAGGACGAATCCGCAGGTGATGCAGGACCGGTAGGGGGAACCGCCTTTGGCCCCGACTCCGATGACCATGGAGCTGTTGAACCAGCCGCGGTGNNCCCTCGATATAGACGTCGGCCGGCCAGGGCAGATCGGGGCGCTTGCCCAGGACGTTATGGCTGGCGCCCGATTCGAACCAGACGTCCAGGATGTTGTTCTCCTTGGCCAAATCGGTCGACCCGCACTGCGGGCACTTCGTCCCCGGCGGCAGAAGATCCGCGGCCGGGCGCTCGAACCAGACGTTCGATCCGTGGATCTCGAAGAGGTCGGCGACGAATCGGGCGATCGTCTCGTCGGCCACGACCTGGCCGCAGGCCCGGCATTCGAAGGCCGGGATGGGNNATACGCTCCTCGCCCCAGGCCGGCACCCAGCGGACGGACTTGATTGCTTCCAGGGCCCGCGTCCGCAACCCGTTGGCGTCCATCGAAATGAACCACTGGGCCGTGGCCCGGAAAAGAACGGGACTCTTGCACCGCCAGCAGTGCGGGTAGGAATGGCTGATCTCGCTTTCGAACAGGAGCGAGCCGTCCCTTTTCATATCGTCCAGGATGACCCGGTTGGCCTTGAACACGTTCATTCCGCCGTATTTCGACACTTCAGGCAGGAATCGGCCCTCGTCATCGAGNNGACAAAGAGCGATTCGCGGTCGATGAAGGGATGGCGGGCTTTGCGGCTCTCCAGGGACTTGCCTGGAAAAACAGCCAGGACCTTGACATTCTGGAGGCCCAAGATTTCGGCCACGATCGGCATAAGCCTATGGGCGGTGATATAGACTTCCCCGCCGGATTCCCAGGCCGCGTAGTCGTGTTCCGGATGGAAGGCGATAGCCAGGTTGGCCGGCAGTGTCCAAGGAGTCGTCGTCCAGATGATGACCGAGGCCGGACGACCGGTCAGGGCCGGCGAAAGGTCGGACAGGTCGGAGGCGACCGGGAATTTGACGTAGATCGAAGGCGATGTTTTGTCTTTATATACGATCTCGGCCTCGGCCAGGGCCGTTTTGCAGACCGGACACCAATGCACGGCCCGTTTGCCCTTGAAAACGTTGCCCGCGGCGAAGAAAGCGGCCAGGTGCCGGATGACCTCGGCCTCGTAACCGGGGGCCATGGTCAGGTAGGGCGCGTCCCATTCGCCGAACACGCCCAGCCTTTTGAACGAGGCTCGCTGAATATCGATGAATTTCTCGGCATAGCGGCGGCACTCCTCGCGGATCTCGATGAGGGACATCGATTTCTTCTTCTCCCCCAGCAGCTTGTCGACATGGATCTCGATCGGAAGGCCATGGCAGTCCCANNATCTTGTTCAGGGCCGTGCCTAGGTGAATGTTGCCGTTGGCGTAGGGAGGCCCGTCATGCAGCACAAAAGAGGGGGCGCCGGCCCGGGCGGCCTGGATCTTGGCATACAAGCCCTGGTCCTGCCACCGACGCAGGAGCTCGGGCTCCTTCAAGGACAGCTTGGCCTTCATGGCGAAAGATGTCTGGGGCAGGTTGAGCGTGCTTTTCACGTTCCGTTCGTCGGCCATGGGGATCTCTCCAAATGCGAAAATGAACGGCTCATTATAGAACAAGGCCGCGGAATTGGCTATAAGCGGGCGCGGGGCGCGGACACTCATCTGCGATCTTATCCGCAGATGAGTGCGGCGGGATAGGATCCCCAGACAAAGTCCGGGGCCTCTGCCGCCGTCAGTCGACGCGGTAATGGGCCCCGGCCGATACCGGGTTGGCCAGAGCGGCCCGGGTGATGAGCAGGGCCACGTCGATCCCGTCGCGCAAGCCGACCAGGGCCGGGTTCATGGCCGCCTCGCGGTAGAATTTTTCGATGCGATGGCGCAGGTATTCGAGGTCGGATTTGGCCCGCTCCAGGCGCTTGGCGGTGCGGATGACGCCGGCGTAATTCCACATCGTGGTGCGGATGGTCAGCCAGTCCTGGTTGATCAGGGCCGGATCGCCGGATTCCTCGTGGGCGGGGTAATACCAGTCATGGATCTCGGATTCCTTGTAGGGCATCGACCGGTCCTGCCGTTCGGCGATGTCACGGGCGGCGCGAGTTCCCCAGACCAGGCCTTCGAGGAGCGAAGTCGAAGCCAGCCGGTTGGCCCCGTGCACGCCGGTGCAGGACACTTCGCCCACGGCATAGAGGCCTTGGAGCGAAGTGCGGCCCCATTCATCCGCGAGGACTCCGCCGCAGCAGTAATGGGCCGCGGGGACGACGGGGATGGGGTCCTTGCCGATGTCGATGCCGAAGCTCAGACACATCCGGGCGATATAGGGGAACCGCTTACGGACGTCGATGACGGCATAGGAGGCCAGATCAAGGAGGACATGCGAGGCGTTGGTATTGATCATTTCCTCGTAGATGGCCCGCGAAACTTCATCGCGCGGGGCCAGGTCCTTCTTGTCGCTGTATTTCTCCATGAAAGTCCGCCCATCGAGCGTCTTGAGCCGAGCCCCTTCGCCGCGCACGGTTTCGGAAATCANNGCGGCCCGGTAGGCCATGGCGTATCCGGCCCCGATGGCCGAGCGCGGGTTGGACGTGTTGAGAAAGACCGAGCCGCAGCCTCCGGTGGCCAGCACCGTGGTCGGAGCCAGGACCTTCTTGACCCGGCCGGAGACGTTGTCCAGAACGTAGGCGCCGATGCAGCGCGGCTCGCGATAATAGGCGATGGGATTCTTCGAATGGTGCGGCACGGTCAACAGGTCGACCGCGGTTTGGGCCGGGAGCAAAGCGACGTTGGGCAGCCCTTTGAGCGCGCCGATGAACCGCTCCTCGATCGTTCGGCCCGTGGTGTCCTCGACATGGAGAATGCGGCGGCGGGAATGGCCGCCTTCCTGGGCGAAATCGAGAGTCTCCCCGCTGCCGCGGCTGAAAGGGATCTGGAGCTCCCCGATCAAAATGCGCTCGACCAGGGGCTTGCTTTCGCGGGCCAGGACGCCGACCGCCCGCGGATCGTTGAGGCCGTCACCGGCCTTGATGATGTCGTCTTCCAGAAGCGCCGGATCATCCCCTTGCCCGAGGGAAACGATGCCGCCCTGGGCATAAAGGGTATTGGATTCCTCAGGGAGGGCGTTCGTGGTGATGACGGTGACGCGCAGGCCGGCCTTGGCCGCCTCCAGGGCGGCGCTGGCCCCGGCGATGCCGCAGCCTATGACCAGGACGTCGGTGACGAGCGTTTGGTCGGCGCCCATGGCTAGCTCTTGGCCATCCGGAAGGAAGTTTTTTTCAGCCGGATGCGGGGGATTTCGCCTCCCAGAAGGCCAAGGAATTCCAGGCTCAAATCGACGGCCGGCGCGGAATGCGTCAGCCGGCCGATGGAGACGAAATCGACGCCCAGGGAAGCGATCCTCTTCAGTTTGGTCCGGTCGACTCCGCCAGAAACCTCGAGGGGCACGCGGCCTCCGACCCATTTAACGATCCGCCGCATCGTCGGAAGCGGCATGTTATCGAGCATGATCATGTCGGCCCCGCTTTCCAGGGCTTCGCGGACCTGGGCGAAATTCACGGCCTCGACTTCGATTTTCAAGCGCCGTCCCACGTGGCGGCGGGCCGCCGCCACCGCCGCCGCGATTCCCGGCGCGAGCTTAAGATGATTGTCCTTGATTAAAACCATGTCCGAAAGGCCCAGGCGATGGTTGATCCCCCCGCCCATCCGCACCGCATATTTTTCCAAGACACGCAGCCCGGGCGTCGTCTTGCGCGTATCCAGGATTCTCGTCGTCGTCCCGGCGACCGCGTCGACGTAGCGACGCGTGGCCGTGGCCACGCCCGAGAGGCGCTGGATGAAATTGAGGGCCGTGCGCTCGGCTTTCAGCAGGGCCACGGCCGGTCCCTCGATCTCGGCCAGGATATCCCCCGCGCGGAAGGCGTCTCCGTCCCGGGCCAGACGGTTGAAGGAGATCCGGGAGTTCACGAGCCGGAAAACACGGGCGGCGACCTCGATGCCGGCCAGAACGCCGTCCTGCTTGGCCAGAAGGATCGCCCGACACTGGAGCTTGGGAGGAAACAAGCTTTCCGAGGTCACGTCTCCGGCCGGCGCATCTTCGCGGAGAGCGGTCTTGATCAGGGCATCGAGCTCGGGATTTTTCATCGGTGCCGATTATACCCCTCCTCTCTCGGCCGAGGCAAACGCCGGCCGCTGCAACGCATTGGCCGGTGCGGGGCGTTTTATGCTATAAAGGTTATTCAAAACATAAGGAAGGATCGTTCCATGAACAGAAAACCCCGCCCGTTTATCCTCATCATCCTGGCCTTGACCGCGGGTCTGGCCGCCTGGCCGGCCCGCGCCGCCGCCCAGGATATTGAAATCGGAGCCCTTCTGGGATGGAATTTCCCGGGCCTCGATACCACATACACCCACTCATTCGTCCCCCAGTTCACATACAAGCCGTTCACCGGATCGGGCGGCCAGCAGATCCGTGTACAAGGCATCTCCGGTCTGGGTCTGGGCGCCTACTTCAACATCGCCATGCGCGACCACTGGCTTCTGCAGTTCTCCTATACCCCATTCAGCACCGATATCCAGGGGTCCAGCTCGGATTATACGGTCGGCGTGAATTACACGGCCTCCAAGCCGCCCGATACTCCGCCCCAGCAGTTTAACTATTCCTACACTTCGCTGGGCTGGCAAGCCATGGGCGGCACGATCAAGGACAAAGCCTACAGCCTGAGCCTGGTCTATCGCCTGGGCACGGCCCAAACCATCGCCGCCGACCTGATCGCCGGCCTGACCTATTTCCATTTCAGCGGCTCCACCCAGGCCGTCGGCTTCACCCGGTTCTGGCTCGACGACGTCGGCCAGCTCCATTCGGAGGACTACAGTCTCTGGCTCGACTTCGGCCCCAAGGACACCTGGGGCGCGAACCTCGGCGCGGCCCTGAACGTCCATTTCAACTCCAATTTCGGCATCGTTTTTCAAGGCCGCTATTATCTGGCCATCCCGGTCAAGACGACCATCGGATTCCGCATGATCTCGCTGGAAGGAATGAACGAAACTCCGATCTACCCGAATAAAGAGCGGATCGACAAGAACGAGTTCAAGGTCAACGCCTCGTTCCTGAGCCTGCAGGGCGGGTTCAAAGTGATGTTCTAAGGCTTCAATCCCCCGTCAACTCGAACAGATAGCGGCCCGAGCCGACCTTGATCAAGACCAGCTTTTCCGGCGTTTTTTCCTCGATCGACAGGACGCCGGCCGCCGCCGCGGCGGGTTTTCCGGACGCCCAGAGCGTCGTCCCTCCTTCCTTGAGGACGAGGCTGACCAGGTTGAACGAGGGGATGACGATCTCGGCCTCGCTGCCGCAGGGGATTTCGGCTTCCAGGGTCACGCTCTTGGGCGTGCGTTTCCAGGAGCAGACGATCCGGCCGCGGACGCTTTCGATCGAACCGGCGGCGAACATCAGATCGCGAACCATGGCCGGAGCGATGCGCAGCTTCTCGAAACCGGGAACCTGTTCGTCCAGGTTGATCCCGGCCAGTGTTTTATACAGCCAAGACCCGACGCTACCGAACATGGGGTGGTTATGGGAATTCATGGAAGGGCCTTCCCTCTTTTGCCACAGCTCCCACAGCGTCGTAGCCCCGTTCTCGATCATGTAGCCCCAACTGGGGTAGGTCGTCTGGCAGGCGATGTCGTAGGCCAGATCGGCGTTGCCCTGGCGGTTGAGAACCTCCATGATGTATTTCGTGCCGATGATGCCCGTCGTCAGATGGGAAGCGTTTTTGTAGGCGATGTTGTCGAAGAGATTCCCCCAGGCCCCTCCCCGTTCAACCGGCGTGGCTAGATCGGCGAACAGCGGCAGCGCGTTGGCCGTCTGCGAACCGTTGGCGTAGTTGCCCGTCTTGGGGTCGAAAAACTCGGTGTTGAAGGCCTTGCGGATGCCGTCGCCGAGGGCCGCGTAGGCCTTGGCCTCGGCGTCCTTTTTCAAGATCCGGGCCGCGTCGGACAGGACCCGGACGTCATAATAATAATAGAACGCCGAAACCAGGCTGCCGGGGGTTTTGTCCACGGCCACCCAATCGCCGTAATAGCTGTAGCGGACCAATTCGTTTTCGGCTTTGCCGCGCAGGAAGTCGACATAGGCCTTCAGGCCGTCATAGTGCTCGGCCAGGATGCGGGTGTCCCCATAGTAGCGGTACATGTACCAGGCGATCAGAGGGTAGGCCGTACCCCAGGCAGGGTCGGCCGGACGACTGCCCCAGACGTGGGGTACGGTGTCCGTGATCTGGCCCTTTTCGTCCTGGACGTCCCGGATGTCGCGCAGGAAATTGGTATAGAAGGCGGCCATGTCGAAATTCAGGATGGCTTCCTCGGCTGTCCCCTGGGCGTCGCCCATCCAGCCCTGCCGTTCGTCCCGCTGGTCGCAATCCGTGGGCACGCTGTGAAGATTGGTTTTCTGCCCCCAGGTGACGATGCGCTGGAGAGCATTGAGGATGGCCTTGGAACAGGCGAATGATCCCGTCTGGGCCACCCCCGAGTGAACGACCCGACCGCGGATCGAATCGGCGGCGGGAACCCCGGGAAAGCCGCTCACCTCGACGAAGCGGAAGCCGTGATAGGTGAAGCGGGGCTCGTAAATCTCCTCGCCCTCGCCTTTGAGGATATAGACGTCCTCGACGCGGGCCCCGCGCAGATTCTCCTGGTTGATCATCCCGTTGTCATACAGCATCTCGGCGAAGCGCAGGCGGACGGCCGTCCCGCGCGGCCCGGAGACGCGGAGGCGGACCCAGCCGCTGAAATTCTGGCCCATGTCGAAGACGTAGGCGGCCGGTTCGGGATTGGACATCTTGAAGGGCACGATCGTATCCAGGACCTGAATGGCCGGCATCATCTGGGCCGAGAGGACGCCTTTCGGCGCCGGCACGGCCGCCGCCGGTTTCCAGCCATCGCCGGCGAATCCGGCGCGGTCCCAGCCCGGAGTTTCCCTGCGGGCGTCATAAGTCTCCCCGTTATAAACGCTGTCCATGACGATCGGTCCGTCGGCCGCGGCCCAGGTCGCGTCGCTGACGACGGATATCGTCCCGCCACCGGCCAGCTCGATGTTGATCTGAGCCAGAAGGGCCCGGCTCTTGAACCAGCCCTGGCCGAGCAGGACGCCGATGGCGTTGCCGCCTTCCTGAAGCAGCGACGAAATGTCGTAGGTCACATAGAGCACTCGTTTGTCGAACGTGGTCCAGCCGGGATCGAGGACCGCCCGGCCGGCCTTGCGGCCGTTGACCCGAAGCTCGTGATAGCCGAGCCCCGAGATATACGCCCGGGCCCGGACGACGCGGCCGGGAACGGTGAATTCCCGGCGCAGCTGATTGGCCCCGCCGATCCAGGAGCCTTTCCAATCCGCGGGGCCTAAAAGCCCCATGTCGAAGCGGGCCGCGACGCTCCACGGGCCGGCTTGGCCGTCCTTATCCCAGGCCCGGACTTTCCAGTAATATGACTTTCCCGATTGGAGGGCCGGGCCGCCGTAGACGACCTGGGTGAATTCCGGAGAGACGGTTTTTCCGCTGTCCCAGATATCTCCTTGGGCGCAGGCGGGCATGGCGCTCATCAAGATCTGAAAGGCCGTCTGTTTCTGTCCCCGCCCCTCGAACCGCGGCGTCCAGAAAAAACGGGGCAGCTTGACGTCAACGCCGAGAGGATCGACCAGGTATTCCAAACGCAGACCCGCCGGGGCCTGCGGTCCTCCATCGGGAAGCGCGGCCCGGGCCGCCGAAAAAGCCGCTAGAATCAACCCGGCCAGAATGATCATTTTTAACGGCGACGAAGAAGACATGGAACCCTCCAGGATGGATGGAATCAGAGGTGGTAAGGTGGATATCATCGGATGCCGGCAGGATATCACGGCGCCGACGGCGAGACAAGAATCAGCGCCGGCCGCCCCGTTTTTCCCGGAGCTTAGAACTCGGCCTGGATCTTGAAAGCCAGCGAATTGTGCTGGGAAGCCGCGGAAATGACCCGGGGAACGAATGGGGGAATGTTGTCGAAATAATATTTATAATCGATCAGCAAGGACACCCGGCGGGCCCAGGCCGGCGATTTGGGCAGATCATATTTGATCGTGACGAATGTGTCCGTCCGCATATCGTAGCGCAGGGTCCCGTCAAAGGCGATCGCGTGCGTCGGTCCAAAGGCCGGCAATTTGAAATAGGTCTGCCATTTGATGGACAGCCCTTCCGAGGGCCGCAAAATCAAGCTGGGCCGGAGGGCGACGCGGAAGCGACGCCGGGGATCGATCAGCTGCGAGGATCCGTTAGGCAGGTCGATGGAAGACCGCTCGATTTCGACCAAGGTCGTACAGGCCAATCCCATGGCCAGAAAGGCGTATCTTTTCTTAAGGGCGATGACCGTGTCCCGGACATGGTCCTCGTCGACGGCCAGCGCGGACGTGAGGTCCTCGCCGCCCTCCATGTTCTGGGCCCGTCCCTCTGCGGCGGTTTTTCCGAACTCGATGGCGTCCTTGATCTTCTTTCGCCCCGTTTCGGTCACCCCGATTTCGAATTCCGCCTTGACCCCGACGCCCGTCTCATATCGTTGTTGAATGCTGAGGTAGGTATCGGTGAAACGCTCGACAAAACCATAGGCCTTGAAAAACGGCGTGAGAAGATGCTCATAGCTCAACAGGAGCGTAGTCACGTTCTCCAGATAATCCGTCTTGACCCCGGAATTCTTCAGCTGGATGCTCGAAGCGAATTCGAACTTGAGGTCGTTGGGATAACCGCTCTTGGCCACCGCGGCGTTGATGTCCAGCTTATTGAGTTCCCGGGTCGAGGAAGCGTCTCCAAAATATCCGGCGCCGACGGTGAAGGTCAAGGCGTTCAAGTCGGCCAGCATGTCCCGCCACATCTTCCAGCCGGAAAGCAGATTTTTTCTCAGGTCGGGGTCTTCGCCCGCCCGGGCCGAAGAGACCAGGACCAGCGCTACAATCAGGATGACCGAAGCGACACGGGCGGCCTTGGAGAAGCATCGATATCTCATGATCTCTCCCTTCGATACCGGGTACTTTAGCGGGCTGGGCCCGAGTAGTCAAGCAACGCGGGCTACTAGAAATCGGTCGGCGGGTCCTGCCTGCTCCGGCGCNNGAATTCCGCTCGCTCCACCCATCCCTGGAAGCGCATTCATGTCCCCTCCGAATTCTTCGGAGGGGTCGGGGTGGCTAATATCGATTAGATTAGAAGTGTTGAAGCGCTTCCAGTTCAGTGGGGCCCATGGACTCGCTCACGTCCTGCTTTAATCCTATTGATATAATCTCCCCGACTCCTCTTGCGCAAGAGGGGGTTTAACCGTGAGCTCGGAAAGGAGGCGTCGGAGCGAGTTTTCCTCGCAGGGGAAAACGAGCGTGTTTTTCCCCGAATGTTCTGAGCCCGGCTACATTTGCCGCAAAATAAGGAATATGGTTAAATATCTGCTTCTCAACGAGATAATATGAATACCATTGCAACGCCCGAACCATTCCGCTTCGAAGACCGGACCGGCTTGACCCCGGCCGATCTTGGCCGCATCCTCGACCTGGCCCTGTCCTCGGGAGGGGACTTCGCCGAGGTCTTCCTCGAATACCGCCAATCCTCTTCCGCTCACATGGAAGACGACATCATCAAGGACACATCCGAAAACATGAGCCTGGGTCTGGGCATCCGGGTCTGGTCCGGAGAAACGACCGGCTACGGATATACCAACGATCTGTCCCGGGAGAAGATCGAGCGAACCGCCCGCTCGGCGGCGGCCGTGTCGGCCGGTCCGGCCAAGATGCGCGCGTTGGATCTACGGGAATCCGTCGTGGACGACCGCCTCTATCGGGCCTTGGCCCCTGCTTATCTGGCCGCCTTCGAAACCAAGATCGATCTCGTCCGGCGGGCCTACGCCGCCTGTCAGAAGGCCGATCCGGCCGTCAAGAAGGTCAAGGCCTCGATCCAGGATCTTATCCAGCACGTCCTCGTGGCCAATTCCGAGGGTCTGCTGGTCCGCGACTCCCGGCCGCTTCTCAAGCTGACCTGCGTCGGCATCGCCGAGCGCGGAACGCTGCGGGAATACGGCTATTCGGGAGGGGGGGGCCGCGTCGGCCTCGAGTATTTCGACCGTACGCTCTCTCCGGAGACGATCGGGATCGAGGCCGCCAGAGAGGCGCTCGATCTTCTTGATGCCTGCGACGCACCGGCCGGCGAAATGCCGGTCGTCCTGGCCCCGGGCCACGCCGGCGTCCTCATCCACGAGGCCGTCGGTCACCTGCTGGAGGCCGACTTCACCCGTAAAAAGACCAGCGTCTTCTGGAACAAGGGCGGAAAGCGGGTCGGCGCCCCCGGAGTGACGATCTATGACGATCCGACCATCTCCGGCTCGCGCGGCTCCTATGCGGTCGACGACGAAGGGACGATTCCCCAAAAAACCCTGCTCGTCGAAAAAGGCGTCATTCGCGGCCTGCTCCAGGACAAGCTGTCCGCCCATTTGATGAACCGGCCCCTGACGGGCCACGGCCGCCGCCAGGACTATACCGACGTGCCCATCCCCCGCATGGCCAACACGTATATAGATCGGGGTGAATATGATCCCGAGGAAATCCTGCGATCGGTGAAGAAAGGGTTCTACGCCGAACGCTTTACCGGCGGGCAGGTCGAGGATTCCGGCAAGTTCACCTTTTCCGTGAGCTCGGGCTGGCTGATCGAGGACGGACGGAGGACCGCGCCGGTCAAGCAGGCCACCCTGATAGGCAGCAATGTCGATATCCTGGGCAAGGTGGAAATGGTCGGTTCGGACCTGGCCTTCGGCCTCCAGACCGGGACCTGCAGCAAGGAAGGCCAGGATGTGCCCGTCAACGACGGCTGTCCGACCCTGAAAATCTCGGCCATGACCGTCGGAGGCCGCCGATGAGTTGCCTTGGGCGGGATGAAGACCGGGCCCTGGCCGAGCGGCTGGTCCGTCACGGGCGGGATTGCGGAGCCGATGAAATCGAGGTCGGCATCGGCGAAGGCGTCGAATTCAATGTCGATATCCGCCTCGGCCGGATCGAAAACCTCGCGGAAGCCGGCTCGCGCTACGCCGGCGTGCGGGTCATCAAGGACAAGAAGACGGCCTTCGGTTCTTCCTCGGACATGTCCGAGGAGGCCCTCCGCCGCCTCATCGGCGGCGCCGTACGCCGGGCGGCGCTGGCCCAGGCGGACGAATTCAGCGGTCTGGCCGATTTGTCCCCTACCCGGATCGATGACGACGTTCTGGACATCTTCGACCCGGAGATTCCGGCTCTGGAAGCCCGGACCAAGATCGAGTTGGCCATGGAAACGGAACGAATCGCCCTGGCCGACAAGCGCATCACCAACTCGTACGGGGCCGGCTTCGGCACCCACGAGGTTCGTTCCGTCTTGGCCTCCTCGAACGGGTTCTCCGGGGTCTACGAGAAAACCTACGCCAGCCTGAGCGTCGGATTGCAGGCCGGCGAAACGGACGATTTGGTCGAGGATTTCTGGTACTCGAGCCAAATTCACTTCCGCGATCTCGAAACCCCCGAACAGGTGGCCCGCAAGGCGGTCGACCGGACCGTGCGCCAGCTCCACCCGCGCAAGATCAAGACGCAGCGTGTCCCCGTCATTTTCGAGCCGTTCATGACCGGAAGCCTTCTGGGCTTCCTCTTCGGCTGCGTTTCGGGGACGGCCGTTTATCAGAGGTCGACGTTTCTAGCCGACAAGCTCGGACAGAGAATCGGAAACGACAAGATCACCGTCATCGACGACGGATTGCTGCCGCGCCGCATAGGCACCGGACCGTTCGACGCGGAGGGTGTCCCTTCGCGGCGCACGATCGTCGTCGAGCGGGGCGTGCTGAAGAATTTTCTATGCAACGTTTACGCCGCGCGCAAGCTGGGCCTGCAGACCACCGGCAACGCCGACGGCGGCGGAGTCGGCCCCAACAATTTCTACCTCGAACCCGGGCCGCACAGTCCGGCCGACATCATCCGCAGCTGCGACCGCGGGCTCCTGCTCATCCGGACGCTGGGACACGGTCTGAACGGCGTGACCGGCGACATTTCGCGCGGTGCTTTCGGCCTGTGGATTGAAAACGGCGAGATCGTCCATCCCGTGTCCGAAATCACCATTTCCGGAAACCTGGGCGAGCTCCTGCAGTCCGTCGAAATGGTCGGCTCCGACCTCGAATTCCGCGGCTCGATCTGCGGTCCGACGATCAAGGTCGCCGAGATGATGATCGCCGGGGAGTGATCCCGGTGGCGGGGATCCCGTTGTCCGCGGCGGAACTTAGAATTTATTCACGTGCATCACGTCCGCGCGCTTGCGTTTGGGAACATGAAATCCCCCCGCCTCGTCCTTCCAGTAGCGCTGGGAATCCTTGAATTCCTCGACGGTCGAGGTCTCCGCCGGATAACCCAGGGCGACGACGGAATCGATCCGGTACCCTTCGGGGATTCCCAAGGCCTCGGCGATCTTGGGCCGGTCGATCGAGATAAGCCAGCAGCTCCCGACGCCCTCGCTCAGCGCGGATAGGCAGATATTCTCCATGGCCGCGCCCACATCATACTCGGCCATTTTTTCCCTGATCTTTGTGTTGACCAGAACGAAAACATACGCCATGGGTTCCTGGCCGGCTTTGGGATTCCCCTCCGGCTGGATGTATGCCGCCCATTTGAGGCAAGGAAAGACCTTGGCCCGCAAAGCGGGGTCGTCGACGACATAGAATTCCAATGGCTGCATATTGGCCGCCGAAGGGGCCAGGCGCCCGGCGTCCACCAGGCGTTCCAAGAGGGCGCGCTCGATGGGCCGGGGCTGAAACTGGCGGACGGTCCGGCGTAAAACGATGAGCTCGTGAATGGTCATGGCGTTCACCCCTGTTTCAGGATGTCCCGGATCTTATCGGCGTAATCCCGACCGGCCTTGTCTTCGGCCACGATTTCTATATCCTCGGGCCCCTTGACCCCCAGGCCCAGCTCGACGGCCCGCCGGATTTGGTCCTGCTCGAAGATTTTACGATTCATGATGGTCTCGTTCGAGCCCAAATCCTTGAGGACGGCCACGCCCACGGCATCGACGGCCACTCGGTCCGTCCCGGCGATGAAGACTCCGGCCTCGACCATTTTGCCGTTCGAGGGTCCTCCGTCGACAAAGGCGTTGACGCCGTCCATGACGATGACCTGGGGCTTGAAGCCCAGATTGAGCTCGGCGATCATCAGGCGAATGTCGGGCGATCCGTGCATCTCGCGCATCAGCGTTTTGGGGGTCGTTCCGACGGCCAGCTTCAGAGACATGGTGATGGTGCCCCAGCGATGGGTTTTAAGGCAGCATGTCGAAACGAGGTATTCGGCTTCGGCGATGGGCTTAGCGATGTCGAAGCCGTTCTTCCAATGGCTGCCGTCGGGCTGGAAATGCTTCCAGCCGTCCGGCCCGAGCGTCTCGAAATTGACGATCTCAAAACCCAGCTCCCGCGACAGGGCCGGAATGCCTTTGTCCTCCATCACCTTTTCCGTAGCCGGCGGGCCGCTGCGCTCGGCCAGCGTCAGCCGGCTCGCGCCGCGGGCCTTCATTTCCAGGACGATCTGGCGCAGAGTATCGTTGTGGGTCGAGCCGGGAGCCGGATCGGCGGTATTGAAATTGGGCTTGATGACGACGGATTTCCCTTGAGGCGAGGGAAATGTCAAGAGCTTAAGGGCATCCTTGACACCCTGCGCCCGATCCATTGTCTTGATCAAGGCCACGGCCGTGCGCCCTGCGGGCGCCGCGCCCGAAAGAATGCCGGGCCGAAAAGCCGAAAGCGCGGTCGCTCCGGCCAACGACGTCTTGATGAAATCACGGCGGTTCAGGATTGAGGGAATTCGTTTGGACATATATCACCTCCGGAGCGGGGCTCGGCCTTAAGATTTAGCACGTTTCCAAGGCCGCATCAAGGATCGGCCGGAAGCGAAACGGGAGACGCAGGTCCGGCCGATTTCGGCGCCTTGAAAAGGAAGATGACCGTCGACAGCAGGAGCAGGCAGCCGGCGGCGATGTACATATTCCGGTATCCCCAGGCGTCCGCCAAGCCGCCGAACAGCGGCGAACCGAGTCCCGCACCCGTATCGAATAGCGACATATAGAGGCTCAGGGCGAAGGCCTTATGGGCCATCCCGACGGTATCGACAAGGTACGTGCTCAAGGCCGGAAAGATGAGCCCCTGGCCCAGACCGGCGATGAAACCGTTGACCAGGAACATCGGATAGCTCCGGACCTGGGAGATCCAAAAGAGATTCAAGCCGATGATCCCGGCCGCCGGCCAAATCACCGTCTTCCGCCCGAAGCGATCGGACAGATCGCCGGCGACGAGCCGGGTCAGGATGGCGGCGATGGAGAAGACCGCGAAGAACGGGCCGACGCGCCCCAGACCGGCGTCCTTGGCGAAGAGAGCGATGAAATTGACGATGGACCCGCGGATCGCCCCATGGAAAATGGGCATCAGGGAGACGATGGCCAGCACCCCGAAAGGAATCCCCTTCAGCGGTCCGGCCTTGGCTCCGGCTTCCGCCGCCGCCGGGCATCCCATGCGGCGCGTGCCCAGAATACAAACGAAAGCCGCAACGAGGAAGACGATGGCGGCGTTGAAGAGCATGCCGAATCCGAAGCGGCGGATGATTTCCTCGCCCAGCCAGGGTCCTACGGCGCTGCCGACGATGCCGGCGACGCCGATGACGCCGATCGATTGGGCCAACCGTCCGGCAGGAGCCAGGTCCGCGCAGAGGACCATGGTCGCGGTGATGCTGACGCCCCAGGCCATCCCGGTTGCCGCGCGCAGGACAAACGGCAGCCAGCCCGCGTCGCGGACCAGGTGGAAAAAGGGCAGGACGGCGATAAAAAAGAGGATTCCCGCCAAGGCGATGCGGCGGCCGCCCCGGGCGTCGATGACCCGGCCGAAAAGCGGCCGGACAAGGATGGCCAGAAGGCTGTGCACGCCCATGATCAGGCCGATGCGCCCCTGGGCCGTTCCGTAGCGCTGGAAGTACAGGGGGTAGATATAAAACATCGTCATGCTGATGTAGAGGCCGAAATAGGCGCAGAAGGCCAGGATGAAATCGCGATTCCAAAAACCCGCCGGATCGTTCGCCGTTCGTCCGTTCATGTTCTGCCTTCGCGGTGAAGCCGGCTAGTGTAGCGCGATTCGGTTTTGCCGTCCAATTCGGAAAGAAAGCCGGGCAGGTCCCTTGGGGTCCGTGGTACGGCGGCGATCAACGCACGGATGCGGCCAAAGCCGCGGCCCTGGCGCACAGATCGTCCCAGCGATCTTCGGCGATAAGCTTCGGATCGAGAAGCGCGGCGCCGATCCCGACGCAGCAGGCCCCGGAGGCCAGGAAATCCCGGGCGTTCTCCAGGCTGACGCCTCCGGTGGGCATCAGCCGGATGTGCGGCAAAGGTCCCTTCAGGTCCTTGAAGTATTTGGGGCCCAGGGAAGTCGCGGGAAAGACCTTGACGATGTCTGCGCCTTCATTCCAGGCGTTCAGGATCTCGGTTGGGGTGAAGGCGCCGGGCGCCACCAATACCCCGCGCCGGCCGCAGGCCCGGATTGTGGGGAAATCGGACACCGGCGAAACCACGAAATCGGCCCCCGCATCGATCACCGCCGCGGCCGTCGCGGCGTCGAGGACGGTGCCCGCCCCGATCAGGACGCCGGGATTTTTGTAGGCGGCCACGAAACGGATGATCCCGACGGCGTCGGGCACGGTCATGGTGATCTCGATGGCC
>PMCY01000103.1:0-141 GCA_003154255.1 Candidatus Aminicenantota bacterium
TGACGCGCGTCTCGGCCCGAGCGGATGTCCCTTTCGATGGTCTCGGCCATGAACTGGTTCCGGTTCATGACGCGGTCGAAATAAGACCTCTGCTCTTCGGCCGTCCGGAACGTGCTAATAGGCCGCGGGATGTCGACGGCG
>PMCY01000103.1:205-14982 GCA_003154255.1 Candidatus Aminicenantota bacterium
GAGATCTCCATATAGATCGTTCCTACGGATGCCGGAAACGCCTGGTCGGAGATGACGCTCCGGCAGAAGTTCCACGACCATTGCCGCCGGTGGATCTCGCCGTAGATGACCAAGGGGTGTTTGGCCAAGGCGTCCCGCATGAAGGCCTGCGGATTCCGGCCCCACGCCTTCAGGTATCGGGCGAACGGGGCGGCATCGTCCGGCGTGCGGGCCAGGACGGGGATTCTCTTCGTGAAGCCATAGAAAAGATCGGCTTTTCCGGCGAAGACCTTGCGGCATTCGTCCACGCTCATGCCCATGTCTTCGCCCGCGTTAAGCCATCGGCCGTCTTCGCGGCTCATGTAGCGGAGGGAATAGTAATCCTCCGAGGGACGGCTGACCACGCAGGCCACGGCGCCCATGTATATGATGACTTCGTTCACCAGAGTGTCCAGATAGGTCGCCCGCCGTTTCTCACTGACCGGGGAATCGGCTTTGTCGGGAGAGGCGAAGTAGGCCCTGATCCGCTGGCTGCTAGCGGCACCCATCCGGCTTTCCTGCCCCTTGAGCTGGAGATAGCTAAAGGAGATCCAGGCGCTCAGCGGCGAACTCAAGTCGAACGTATCGGGAAATGCGCTGAGTTTCTTGTCGACGGGAATCGTCTTGAAATCCGGCGAGGGAGCCTGTCCGAAGCCGCCGGCCCAGGACGCGGCCAGGAGAAGAACCGACATTAGAACCTTCGCCGACGTTGCCGATTTGATGGAGCCATTCCGCGCGCGTTTCATGACGACCTCCCGATCCGAGGGATTTATGATAATTACGGCCCGATGAGCGGAAAGGATACATCATTTTTCCGGATAAGGAAGGCTTTTAATGGATGTCGAAGCCGAACCGAAGCCGGCGGCTTGACAAACGGGCCGGNNGCCCGGAAGCTTCACGGTCAGAACGCCGGAAACCACGGTCATGATCTCCTTCGTCGAGGTCCCGAATTCGTATTCGCCGGGGGCCATCACCCCCGCCGTGGCCGGGCCGTCGGCGGCCTGGAAAGCGATGGATTTGACCCGGCCGTTGAAATATTCATTCACCTTGAACATCGCGCCCTCCCGCCGGTGATTTTAATTTGACCAGAAGCTCGACCGCCAGATTGGCCTGCATGGCGGCCACGACCGCCACGCGGGGAGCCATAGGGGCCGTACAGACGTCGCATTCGCTCATTTCATCGCCGCAGACATAGAGGTTTCCCAGGCTGCGCTGTCCGATCTTCGCGTTGCCCCCGAATCCGGCCAGGCCCGAGGCGATGATGATCGGCCGGCCCGGGAAATGGGTCAGCCAGGATTCGACCAGCATCTGTTTCTGATCGGCCTGGTCGAAGGCCTCGACCAAAAGATCGGCTTCTCGGAAGAGGCTGGAAACATTGTTCCGGTCGACTTTGACGTTGTGGATCTCGTAGATCGAAAAAGGATTCATCCGCTTCAGATTGATGAGCAGGGCTTCGACCTTGGGTTGTCCTATCTGATCGAAGAAATAATATTGCCGGTTGAGATCGGTCGATTCGACGATGTCGAAATCGGCGATGATCAGACGGCCGACTCCGGCCCGGGCCAGCGCCGCGGCGGCATTAGACCCCAGCCCGCCCGCACCGGCAATACCCACGACGCTCGTGCGGAGCGCGGCCAGAACGCCGAGATCGCGCTTGAGGAAAAATTCTTTTTCGAACCGATCGGCGGTCATTTCGATTTTTATAGCATACGCCTTCCCGGCAAGTCAAAAAAAGGCTTGAAGAGGCGAATGGAACTGTGCTAAGTTGCGGATTCTCCGAGCCGAAGGCGCTAAAGACGCGACGGGATTTCCGCCGCGGCCAGGCGCTCCGGCCGTCAGGGTCCGACTGGAAACGGTCCGGCCTTCCATTTGAAAAGGAGGCATCATGAATCATNNAAGGCCCAGCCGATCTCGACCGTGACGACCCTGGACTTCACCCGTCTGGAGCGGAACCGGCCCCTGGACCTGGCGGAAGCCATCCGCTACGCGCCCGGCGTCAACGTCACGGTCGGCAACAAGAGCGAATTCACCCTGAAACTCCGGGGCATGGATTCGGGTCGCATCGTCCTACTCATCGACGGTGTTCCCAGCTACGAGCCGTACTATGGCACCTTTGACCTCAAGACCGTCGCCGCCGCGGGGATCGACTCGCTCCAGATCACCAAGGGCCCCTCCTCCGTTCTTTACGGACCCAACACCTTGGGCGGCGTCGTCAACGTCATCACCCGCCGGCCGGGCGACAATCCCTACCTGACGGTGAACGGCGCGTTCGGCGCCAAAAGCACGTGGACCAGCGGCCTGGACGGGGGGGTCCGCCTGGGGCGCTTCTCCCTGGCCGGCAACGTCGGAATCCAGAATTCGGACGGCTATGCCTACCCCGATCCGATCACGGGAACGGCCGCGGATTTCAAGAACACGCAGTACCGCCGCTTCAACCTGAACGCTAAGGTCTTCTACGCGCCGTCGGACACGACCGAGCTCATGATCAACGGCAACGTCTACACGTCGAACTACGGCATGCCGGCCGCCCTGGCCGTGCAGTCGGCCCGGTACTGGAAATTCAAGGACTGGGACCGCTACGGGCTGAACGCCGGCGGCTTCACCTCCCTCGGCGAAAACGCCACCCTGCGCTTCCGTGCCTTCGCCGTCAACTACGACAACACTCTGGACCAGTATAAAGACAAGGCCATGACCATCCGCCAGTTCGAAAGCACCTACAACAATTCGGTCTACGGCGCCTTCGCCCTGGCCGAGTTCGGGCTGGCCTCCTGGAACACCTTGAAAACCAGCGTCGATTACCAGCAGGACGTGGCCCGCATCCAGGGCGACGTCGGGCAGGTGTTCGTCAACAATCACCAGGGCACGTTCTCGATCGCCGCGGAGAACGAGGTCAAACTGACCGAGCAGTGGCGGCTCATCGGCGGCCTCAGCGTCGACATGATCAACAAGTTCGTCGGCCCGTCCGCGACTCGGGTCAATCCCCTGCTGGGGCTCAAGTTTACCCCCCTCGAGGAGCTCGATATCCACGCTTCGATCTCCCAGAAATCCCGGATGCCGAACATGCGGGCCCTGTACTCGACGAGCGGCGGCAATCCCGACCTGCTCAGCGAAACCGGGACGAATGCCGAGTTCGGCCTGACCTGGAACAAGGGTGTCTATATTTCAGCGGCCGCGTTCACGTACAAGTTCAAGAACATGATCGATACGTTCGTCCGCCCGGACGGTGTCCGCCAATATATGAACGTGGGCCGGGCCCATATCGACGGATTCGAAATCCAGCTGCAGAAGTCCCTCGGCTGGATCGAAGGGATGCTCAACTACACGTACCTCGACCACCGCAACGACGTCGCCAACCGGCCTTTGGATGCCCTCTCTCCGAACTCGCTGAATTTCGAGCTGACCGTCCGGCCGATCGGCCCCCTGCGGCTCAGCCTCTACGGCCTGCGCGGGTCCCGGGCGCACTGGTACGATTCAAAGACGAACAAGGTCCTGACCATTCCGGACTACTTCAGCCTGGACGCCGTGGCTTCCTACGATCTGGGCCGCCTCCAGGTCTTCGTCAAGGCGACCAACCTGATGAACGATTATTTCTACGTCGAGCCGATCTTCCCCTGGCGGGGCCGCTTCATCGAGTTCGGCGCGAAGATCAACGTTTTCTGACGGGTGCAATGGCGCGGCGGCCCCTCCCGGAAACGGGAGGGGTATTTCATTTCCGGGCTTCGCGATCAGAGCCCCAGATCGGCGTCGATGCCCTGCATGGCTCCCAGGCACAGGCCGATGAATTCGTCCAACTCGACGTTCAAATTCCGGCACTGTTCGATTTCCTCGCGCCGGGCGCCGCGGGCGAAGTGTTTTTCCTTATAGCGGCGCTTGACGAACTCCACGTCGATGGCCTTAAGCTTCTTCTCGGGATGCATGAGGGCCGCGGCGATGATGAGCCCGGTCAACGGATCGGCGGCATAAATGGACCAGTCCATCGTATTTAAACAGGGGACTTTTCCGGCATGGGCCTGGATGGCGTGAAGGATCTCAGCGCTGAGCCCGCGGTCTAAAAGAATTTTCATCGTTTCCTGGGTATGGAGATCGGGACTCTTCTCGGTTAGCTCGTAGTCGAGGTCATGAAGAAGGCCGGCCATTCCCCAGGTTTCGGCGTCCTGTCCGAACCGGATGGCAAGCGTCCGCATGCAGGCTTCGACCGCCAAGCAATGCTTGACCAGGTTTTTGTTGTGTAGGTGGTCTCGGACCAGGGCCAAGGCGTCTTCGCGGTTCATGGTGATTTCGCTCCTTTGATCGGGGCGTCGGTCTTGGCCGGCGCCGGATTCGGCAAGCCCAGGAAGAGCAGCGTTCCCTCCCGGGCGTCGGGATCGTAGATATGAAGCAGAAGCTGCCCGTCGCGCTCCTGCGGGTCGGCCTTCCAATCGGCCGTTCCGGTATATTCTCCGGCCGGCAGCCCGGTGCGCGGCTGGAAGGAGGATAAGATCTTTGACGCCGCGGCGGCCACGACGCGGTCCCGCCAAAGGACCGGGCTGAAAACCAGGCGCGACGGGAGGGGCCGCCACCAGAGGATGTCCCCCCCGTTTTTATTCATAGCGAACAGCACCCCGTTGCCGCAAGAGAGGTACAGGCGCCGCCCATCGATGACGGCCGGCCCGGTGAGCTCACCCCCGATCCGCATGCGCCAGACGACGGAACCGTCGCGGGCGTCNNGGTCAACGGCCCGGCCAGCGGCCCGCCGGCATCCAGGGCGCCGGCCGCTCGCCCCTCGGCGTCGAGGATGCGGATCCAGCCGTCCCGGCAGGCGCACAGGACGCGGCCGCGCCAGACGGCGGTCGAGCGGACCAGATCTTTTTCAAAGACACTCCGCCAAAGCTCGCCCGGATGCTCGGCATTGAGAGCGATGATCAGGCCCGATCGGAGGGCTACGATGAGCCGGCCGCCCAGCCACAGCGGATCAGCGGCCGCCGGGCTATCGCCGCGATACGCCCAGTTCAGAAGGCCGTCGGTATTTACGCAGTAGATCGTCCGGTCTTCGTCGACGGCCGCGATCAGGGATCCGGCGACGGCCGGCGGTCGGTAAAAGGGCGCTTCGGCGCCGAACCGCCAGGAAACCGTCCGGCGTTCGGCATCCACGGCATAGATCCAGCCGCGACGGGTTGTAAAGTAGAGGCGGGCGCCGGCGGCGATCGCCCTTTGATTGATCTCACCTTCGTACGTCAGACGCGCGATTTC
The DNA here is from genome assembly GCA_003154255.1 of Candidatus Aminicenantota bacterium. Taxonomy (GTDB): domain Bacteria; phylum Acidobacteriota; class Aminicenantia; order Aminicenantales; family UBA4085; genus UBA4085. Next base: position 5,453 of record PMCY01000103.1, read on the forward strand.
GGTTAGGGGCCAAGCCGGAGGGCCCGGCGTTTGGGCCGCGGCAGGTCCCAAGACGGCCGCCACCGATAAAATCCGGACCGCAATCCGCCGGAGATGGGACAACGGGGCATGCATCGGAAATCCATCTTAACATGTTTCGAGGAACCCGCTCAAACGTCCGAACGCTTTACACACGGCCGGCCTTCTGCTAAAATTTCTTCGAATTCGATTATCTCGATAGGAATTCCATGGTCAATTACATCCAACTTTATAAAATCAAGAAAAAAGTGAAATTGATGCTCAAGGAAAAGCTGGCTTTGGGCGAGCTGGCCACGACCCCAAGCTCCTGCCTGGACTGCCTGGCGACGGACCTGAGCTGGGAAATGTATTACATCATGAAGGAGAAAGAGGAGGACTGATCAGTCTTTTTTTTCGCCTTTCTCCCGCCGGATCTTTTCTTTCGCCTCCGCCCACCAGGCCATGCGCTTGGCCATGTCCTTCTCGAATCCCATCCCCGCCGGTTCATAATAGACCCGTTCCTTGAGGCCTTCGGGCATGGTCACCATATCCGTCGTGGCGGAGGCGGAATCGTGGGCATAGGCGTATTCCCGGCCATAGCCGACGTCCTTCATCAGTCCGGTCACGGCATTGCGGATCTGCAGAGGCACGGGCTCGTGCGGTCGTTCCTCGACGTCTTTCATGGCTTTTCCGAAAGCCGTATAGGCTCTGTTGCTTTTAGGCGCGGCGGCCAGATAAATGACCGCCTGGGCCAGGGCCAGTTCCCCCTCGGGCGAGCCCAGAAAGTCATAGGCTTCCTTGGCCCGTAGAGTGATTCCCAAAGCCTGGGGATCGGCTAGCCCGACGTCCTCCGAGGCGAAGCGCACTAGGCGCCGGGCGATATAGAGCGGCTCGTCCCCGCCGGCGAGCATACGGGCCAGCCAATAGAGCGCGGCTTGGACGTCGCTGTTGCGCAGGCTCTTGTGCAGGGCGGAGATCATGTTGAAATGCTCCTCGCCCGACTTGTCATAAAGCTGCATCCTTTTCTGCAAGGCTTCGCGGACATTTTCAGCGGTTATGATCCCGCCCTCAGCCAGCTCGGCCGCCAACTCCAGGGTGTTGAGGGAGCGACGGGCGTCGCCGTTGGACTGTTCGGTTATCAGGGCTCGGGCCTCGGGAGGCAGAGTCAGATGCCGGCGGCCCAAGCCGTCGGCTTCGTTGGCCAAGGCATCTTCGAGAATGCTTCCCAGGGCTTCCGCGGACAATGGGTTGAGGATAAGGACCTTGGTTCGGGACAGAAGCGGAGCGATCACTTCGAAGGAAGGATTCTCCGTGGTCGAGCCGAAGAGGATGATGTCCCCGCGTTCGACATAAGGCAGGAAGGCGCCCTGCTGGGCTTTGTTGAAGCGATGGATCTCGTCGATAAAGATGATCATCGGCTTGCCATAGAGACGGCGGTGGCTTTCGGACCGGGCCATGACCTCCTTGACCTCCTTGATCCCCGAAAGGACGGCGCTGAAGAAGGTATAGGGAAGATCGAAATGTTTGGCCAGCATGGCCGCCAGGGTCGTCTTACCCGAGCCGGGCGGACCCCAGAAGATGATCGAAACGGGACGGCCGCTCTCGATCAGCGGGGCCAGGATCTTGCCCTTGCCCAGGAGATGGTCCTGGCCGTATAAGCGCTCGAAAGTCCGCGGCCGCATCCGTTCGGCCAGGGGGACGCGGCTGTCGGGGGCGGCTGTCATCGGCCGGATTATATCATAGGGAAGCTCCGGGGAGGAGATTCCCCGGCGGTCCCCGGGGCGGGATTTGGCTTTGCCTCCACGGACGCGCGTTCGTGGAAACCCGCGAAGGGGATTGACGATTTCCTCCGGATGATGCTAAGGTTAGGACGTTTTCAAGGGGCGCCTCGGCGCTGAAGAACATGCCGGACATTAAAACAACAAGCAAATTATTCTACCGACTCGACGAAGTCAGTCGTTTGACCAAGATCGACGCGGCGACGATCGAGATCTGGGAAAAAGAATTCCCATTTCTCCAACCCGGCCTGACGGGGTCGGGCCAGAAGATCTTCCGGGCCAAGGACGTCGAGATCATCCAGCGCATCAAAGCGCTTCTCGACGGCAAGAGCGTCACCTTGGCCGGAGCCAAACGGCGCATCGAAGAAGAGTTCGGCCTGCGGAGCGCCGTCGCGGTTCACCCCGACCGGATGAAAAAGACGCTCCTCCAGGTCCGCGACGAGCTCTCCACGCTTGTCCAGGAGCTGTTGCCCGGACCAAAAAAAAGATGAACTTGGAGACTCCTTTTTTGTTATAATTAACATCCTTGCGTCGGGACGTGGCGCAGCCTGGTAGCGCACATGCTTGGGGTGCATGGGGTCGGCGGTTCGAATCCGCCCGTCCCGACCATCTTCCCCCCGGACCCGAAGCCTTCTCGGCCGGGTTTCGTTTCGAATCCGGCGTGCCAGGGCGAGTGTATTGGCGTAAAAAGACAGAGGCAATCATGAAAACGCTCGGAGGAACACCCCAGGCCCGCCGCGCCGAGCGGCCCTTGATTCTCCTGACCAATGACGACGGATATTTCCGGCCCGAAATCCGGATTCTGTTCCGCCGCCTGCGAATGCTCGGCCGCACCGTCATCGTCGCCCCCGACCGCGAACGGAGCGCCGCCTCGCTGGCCGTCACGCTGCGCCGCACGCTTCGCCTGCACAAGATGAATTCCGACATCTGGGCCGTGGACGGGACGCCCGCCGATTGCGTCTATTTCGCTCTCCAAAAAATTCTGCCTCGCCGGCCGGACCTTCTGATCTCGGGCTTGAATCCCGGCCCCAATCTGGGCCAACAGGACGCCCATTATTCGGGGACGGTAGCGGCCGCCCTGCAAGGGACGTTCCTGGGCGTGCCCTCCATGGCCGTCTCTCTCATTCCCGGCCCGCAAGGCTCTTTTCCTCTATCCTTTGCCGCGGACATTGTCGCCGATCTGGCGGCGGCCTCCCTGGGAGGCGGACTTCCCTCCGCAATCGCCCTGAACGTCAACATCCCCGCCCCGCCCGTGCGCGGCGTGAAGGTCACCAAACTGGGCTGGAAATTCTATGATCCGGAAATCATCGAGAAGCGCGATCCCCGCAACGACGTTTATTACTGGATCGGAACGGGGAATCCGCGCCATGAAGGTGACGGCGAAACAGACGTCCGGGCGGCCGACGCTGGATATATTTCCCTGACTCCCCTGCATCCGGATATGACCGATCAAACGGCCCGGCGCTCGGCCCGCATGAGGGCACTGGCCCGGGCTATCAAAGGCCGCTGAGCCGGATCAGGCGGCCGGGCCCTTCGTCCCGGAATCCTTGCGGTGCCGCAGGAATTCNNAACGTGAAGAGCGCCACCCAGCCCACGCCGCCTATGACATTGTAGCTCAGAAACTTTCCGTAGCTCATGCGGCCGATGCCGGCTACAAACGGGGCGAAGGTGCGGACGATGGGGACGAAGCGGGCGATGATGATGGTCTCGGCCCCATATTTCTCATAAAATTTATGCGTCCGGTCGAGGTAAGACTTCTTGAAGATCCTCGAATTTTCCTTCTGGAATATTTTCGGCCCCATGATCTTGCCGATCCAGTAATTGGCCGTGTCGCCCAGGACCGCGGCCGCGGACAGGATGAGGAACAACCCCAGGATGTTCAGGTCGCCCCGGGCGGCGAACGTCCCCGCGGCGAAGATCAGGGAGTCGCCGGGCAGGAACGGAGTGACGACGAGGCCCGTCTCACAGAAAATGACGACGAACAGGATGATGTACGTCCAGAGTCCATAGTGCTGGATCAGGGCGCTCAGGTGGGCGTCCAGATGAAGAACGAAGTCGACGATCTTGGATACGAGCTCCATGGCGGCTCCTTGGGCGGACGTATTACGCGCTTATACCGCATCAGGACCTGACCTGTCAATTTCCGGCGCATCTGCTACAATAGCGGCCGATGAATGCCAAAATCGGACGCCTCGAGCGGGCCCTTGACGCGCTGGCCCCCCGCGGGCGCGACTGCGACCTCTGCCCGCGCGACTGCCGGGGGGATCGGACCCTCGGATCTTCGGGCTTCTGCGGGATGGGCGACCGGGCCGTGGTGGCCCAGGCCCTGCTCCACTATGGCGAGGAACCGGTTCTCAGCGGGACGGAGGGACCGCCCGGCCGCGGCTCGGGGACGATTTTCTTCAGCGGATGCAATCTCCGGTGCCTTTTCTGCCAGAACCATCAGATCAGCTGGGGACATCAGGGCAAGGCCTTGACCGACGAAGAACTGGCCGGGACGATGCTCCGCCTTCAGGACGAGGGCGCCTTCAACATCAATCTCGTCTCCCCCACCCATCTCATCCTGCCTATCCTCCGGGCCCTCCGCCTGGCGACGGAGCGGGGGTTGGCCATTCCTCTCGTTTACAATTCCAACGGCTACGAAAAATCCGATGTCATCGAGCGGCTGGCCGGCGTCGTCGACGTCTACCTGCCCGACCTCAAATACCGGTCACCCGCCCTGGCCCTCCGCTATTCGGGAGCCGGCGATTATTTCGATCGGGCTTCCGCGGCCATCTCGGAAATGTATGTCCAGCAGCCCGACCTCATTGTGGACGACGCCGGCCTGGCCCGGCGGGGAACGATCATCCGCCATCTCATGCTTCCCGGCGGAGCCGAAGACTCGAAGGCCGTGCTGGATTGGATCGCCGGATCGCTGACTCCCTCCCTATGTCTCAGCCTGATGAGCCAATATCATCCCTGCCACAAAGCGCCGGAGGAGATCCGCCGCCCGATCGCGGCGGAGGAATATCGCGATGTTCTGGACCGGGCGCGGGAGCTGGGATTCGAAAATCTATTCCTTCAACCCGAGATCTTCGGACCAGACGACCATCTCGTCCCCGATTTCCGGCGGCCCCAACCCTTCCGCTGGAAGTGAGCGCCGGGCCGCCCCCTACTTGACCGGGGCCGGACTCCTGGGCTTGGGCAGCTGGGTCTCGGTGAAGCCCAGGGCCAGGGCCAATTCACGCAGCTTGCTTTGAACGAGCTGAAGATTCTCCGGACCCATGCGCAGGAGATGCTTCTGGGCGGCGCTGAGCTCTTCGAGCTTGGGATCGACCATGATGTACGAGGCGATCCTCTTTTCCAAGGCGATCGGCGCGTCGACGATCGGCGTGCGCAGGACCTCCAGGATGGCCCGGAAAAGGGTCTTATGAAAGCCCCCAGCCGGATAGCCGAGCTCGCGGAAGGCCTGCTCGATAGGGCCCTGGAAATCCCGGTAGAGCTTGGCACAGACCGCCGCGCTGACCGAATCAAAAACATCGGCGACGACATTATAGCGGTCATATCCGGCCGGATCGAGAAGGGTCCGGCCGCCTTTCTGAAGAACGGGGAACGGCGCTTTGAGAGCGAAGAAATCGGCTTGGGGCCGGGGACTCTGCCCGTTGGCGATGGCGTCCACAGCCGCGACGAACCGGCGCACGAGGTCCCGGCTCTTCATCCACTGACCGAAAACCGCATTGGACGAAAGGTCCCCGGCCGATTTGCGCACGACTTCATCGCTTTGGTCCAGGGCCACATTGACTCCGCCGCCTCCGCCGGGACTTTCGGCTTCCTTCTCGGTCCGGCCGATCTTCTCCGTCGGCACGGGCTCGGCCGGAACAGGGAGCTTGCCCCGGTCGGCGATAAAAAGATAGTAGACCCCGAAGCCGGCGATCAGAAGAATCAGAATGATGATGGCTGTCCGGACGATCTTCTGGTTTTCCTCCATGGTAACTCTCCTCTCGTTCAGAGGGCGGACTTTAAGGAGATCCGGCCGTTCAGGGCCTGGAGCCGCAAGAGGGGGCCGCCGGATCCGATGGTCGCGGCGATCTTACGGGACAAATCCGCCCGGCCCAGATCGAAATCGGTGGAAATCCCGGCCGAAGCTTCGGCTTCGAGGCGGGCCGAAACCCCCGCCTCCAGGTATAGGGTCAGATCACCCGCCCGGGCCGTCAGGTCCACTTCGTCCTCGCGGCGCAGATCGAGCAGCTCGGCCTCGATCCGCCCGCGCCAGACCTGGGCCTTGAGCGATCCCGAGAAATTCTCGATCTTCAGGTCGCCGCTTTGAATCTGGATGGAAGCCCGGCCGAAAAGATCCGCGATCAGGACGCTGCCCCGCCCCGTCCGGATGTCGCGCAGATCGATCGAGCGGGGCACGTTGATGTAATAGTGAACCGGGTAGACGTTGCGTTCGTCTCCGTCCCAGGCCGTCCGCAGGATGAGCCCGCCGTCCGGGCCGGATTCGGTCTCGATACGCGGCCGCCCGGAGCGCCCGCCGAAGGGGCCGCGGCGGCCCGTCCCGCCGTCGGACTCGACAAGGATTTCGGCTTCGTCACGGTCCCAGCCGCGGATCTCAATGTCGCCGTCGAGGTGGAGAACGCTCAGTCCGCTCTTGGCGGCGAGCGGAATCGTCTTATGATACTCCTGCACGGTCGTACCGCCCAAGCCGTTCCAGGGATCGTCCCACAGGAAAACACAAGCCTGGCCCAGAAGCAGAACTCCCAGAAATGCGGCGGCCCGGATGATTTTTGCGCTCATGGCCGAATCTCCTTCCCCGCCGGTCAGTCCCGGTACAGGGCGTCGATCAGATCCTTGTATTTCTCCTCGACCTTGTTGCGCTTGACCTTCAGGGTCGGGGTCATCTCTTCCTGGTCGATCTCGAAATCCCTGTCCAGCAGGATGAGCTTCTTGATCTTCTCATAGGGGGCCAGGTCGGGAGTGGCCTTGTCGATCGTCTCCAGCATTATTTTCTTGATCGCGGGAGCGGCCAGCAGCTCGGCGTACGAAGCAAAAGCCAGGCCGCTCTGGCGAGCCAGCTCTTCGAGCTTGTCCTTCTCCGGAACGATGATGGCCGAGATGAATTTGCGCTTGGCGCCGACCACGACGGCGTTGGCCACGACCGGGATGCGCTTGAGCATATTCTCGATCGGCTGGGGGGCGACATTCTTGCCGCCGGCCGTGACGATCAAGTCCTTCTTGCGGTCGGTGATCGTCAGGAACCCCTCGGCGTCGAGGAAGCCGATGTCGCCGGTATGGAACCAGCCCTCAACGATCACCTCGGCCGTCTCCCGGGGCTTCTTATAATAGCCTTTCATCACGTTGGGCCCCTTGACCAGGATCTCCCCGTCCTCGGCGATGCGAACCTGGACGCCCGGGACGATAGGGCCGACCGTGCCAAAGCGGATGCGGTCGAAGGTGTTGCAGGCCACAACCGGGGCGGTTTCGGTCAACCCGTATCCTTCCAGAATGATCACGCCGATGGCGTAGAAAAATTCGGCGATATTCCGGGACAGCGGAGCGCCGCCCGAGACCATGAATTTAATTCGTCCGCCCGTTTTTTCCAGGATTTTGTGGAAAACGAGCTTATGGGCCAGGCGCCGACGGAAGGCCAGGCCGGACGAGATCTTTTTCCCGGCCACGGTCCGTCGGGCGTGGAGGAGCCCGGTCCGTACGGCCCAAAAGAAAATCTTTTTTTTCAGGGCCGATCCGGCCAGCACGTTATCCATGACCTTGGCGTAAATCTTTTCGAAAAGCCGGGGGACGCTGATCATGATCGTCGGCCGGACTTCGAGCAAGTTGTCGGCGACACGCTCCGCGCTCTCGGCATAGGCCATCGAGGCGCCTTTGTAGAGGAAGGCGAAGGTCGTCATCCGCTCCAGGACGTGGGAGAGGGGCAGAAAGGACAGCATGGTATCGGTATGATTAAAATCGGTGACCTGGTCCAAAGCGTCGATGTTGCTCGTAAAATTGCCATGGGTCAGCATGACGCCCTTGGGGATGCCGGTCGTGCCCGAAGTATAGATGATGGAGGCCAAATCGTCGGGGCGGACGGCTAGGGCCCGGGTCTCGAACAGCTCCGGCCGCTCGCGGCCGATGCGCTGCCCCTGCCGCATGACATCCGTCAGGGTCAGGAAGCCGGCCGGAGCTTCGCTCTCCATAGTCAGGCAATGGGTAACGCTGGGCAATTCCGCCCGGATCGCTTCGATCTTTTCCCGCAAGGCGGGCGTGGAGCAGACGATGACCGAGGACTCTGAGTCTTCGAGGATGTACTTGATCTGGGGCGGGACGATCGTCGGGTAGATGGGCACGGTGATGCCGCCCAGACAAAGATTGGCCAGATCGGTCAGGATCCATTCCGGCCGGTTCTCGGACAGGATGGCCAGTTTCCGGCCGGGGCCGCAGCCCAACCCGCCCAAGCCGAGGGCCAGAGCCCGGATGATGCTTCCGGCTTTCTCGGTGGAGATGGAGACGTAGCGGCCGTCCTCGCGATGCTGCAGAAGATCCGGCTTGGCGGCGTATTCCTTGAGGATGTGAAGCACGACCCGACTGAGTGTCTCGACCATGAAGCCCTCCTCGTCGACGGGAGCGTGAATTCCGTAAGGATAGGAGCCCGGCCCGCGCCATCCATGGATTTATAGCACAAGAGGAGAGGCCCCGCCAAGGGCGGCGTCCGCCGGATTCGTGATAAAATCGGCCCTGAAGGGAATATCGGCGGCTCCGGACGGTATGGAGAGTGGAGCTCAGATGAGGCAAGACGAGCGCATGGAGGAAGGGGCCCTAATCCTGCGGGCCAAGAACGGTGACATGGACGCCTACGAAAGCCTGATCCGCCTCTTTCAGCACCGCATTTACCGGCTGTGCTGGAGGATGACCGGCGCCCATCAGTCGGCCGACGACATGGCCCAGGAGACGTTCATCAAGGCCTATCAGGCCCTTTCCCGGTTCCGCGACGGCCAGGACTTCTATCCCTGGATCCGGAGAATCGCCGTGAACACGACGCTCAACTACCTGCACGTCCACAAACGGGAAGAGCCTCTGGGCGACCGCGAGCCATCCGTCCCCGACGAACTGCCTCAGGATGAGCTCCAACGCCGCGAGGCCGAGGACCGGTTCCAGGAAGCCTGGCAGGCTCTTCCCTCCGACCAGCGGGCCGTCTTCACCCTGCGCGTGGTCGAGAATCAGAGCTACCGGGAGATCGCCGAGTCCCTTCACTTGGCCCCGGGCACGGTCATGTCGCGACTGAACAGGGCCCGGCGCAAGCTCAAGAAGGATCTGGCCGATTTCCTTGGCAGGAGGCGCGGATGAGACATCGCAAGGTCCTCGCCCTCCTCGGCTCCTATCTCGACGGCGAGCTCGATCCCCGCCTCCGGGAGGCGATCGAAGCCCACCTTCGCGGGTGCGCGGCCTGCTCCCGGCAACGGGACGCCTGTTGCGCCGTGGATTCCCTGGCCATATCCGTCCGCGTTCCCGACCCGCCTCCCGCCTATTGGGAGTCGTTCGCCGGACGCGTTAGGGCCGGTCTCCGGGCGCGGGAGTCCCGCATCTCGAGGAAGGAGACTCCCATGTTCCAGGATTCGTTCATCGTCCCTGAACGTCGGACCGCGACCCGGGCCGTCGTCTTCCCCCTGTCTCTGGCCGCCCATGCCCTCATCGCCGCATTGCTTATCGTATTGCCCTTGATGCAGACGGGCAGTGGCCCGCGTATTGACATTACCAGCGCGTTCCTGGCCCCTCCCC
>PMCY01000307.1 GCA_003154255.1 Candidatus Aminicenantota bacterium
GCGCCCGCCGACGGGTCCGGGACATCCGCCGGGACGACACTCCATTCGGTCTCGCGCCCATATCCGGATTCTGTCCCGACCCAGCGGACATCGGGAGCCATCCCGAAGATGACCGCCTGGGGCTGGAGCTCCCGGATGACCTTGTAGTAGGAAGGCCAGTCATAGATCTGCTTCTTGCCGTTCGGCCCTTCGCCGTTGGCCCCGTCGAACCAGACCTCGGAGATCGGACCGTAATTCGTTAACAACTCGCGGAGCTGTCCGCGGAAATGCTCGTTGTAGCGGGGCGAGTCGCCGTAGGAAGGCTCATGCCGGTCCCAGGGCGAAAGATATACGCCGAAAGCCAGGCTTTCCTCGCGGCAGGCGGCCGATACTTCGGCGACCACGTCTCCCTTCCCGCCTTTCCAAGGGCTGTTCTTGACGCTGTGCTCGGTCAAGGCCGACGGCCAGAGGCAGAAGCCGTCATGGTGCTTGGCCGTAACGATGATCATCTTCATCCCGGCGTCCCGAATCACCCGGACCCATTGGCGGGCGTCGAAATTCGTCGGGTTGAAAAGTTTCGGATCCTCCGTCCCTTGGCCCCATTCCCGGTCGGTAAAAGTGTTCATGCCGAAATGGGCGAAAGCCGTGAACTCCCGCTCCTGCCAGGCCAACTGGGCCGGCGAAGGAACGACCGTGGCGGCTTTCCGGACGATGGCCGCGGCATCGTCGCCGGCGTTGATGACGACAAAGGCGCGCGGGCCGACATTCGGGGAAACCGGCGGCCGCTGTTGCTGCTTGAAAAAGTACGTCAGCCCGACGACGACGGCGATGAGGACGACCGAGAGGACGATGACGCTCGTTTTTTTCGTGATCATGGGTTCTCCATGGGCGGGACTTAATCGTCATCCCGGGCGGGATCGCCCGGACGGCGGTTAGGCAAAAACTTCGTTTCGTCCGTGTCGCCGTAAAGCCGCCGCAGCCGCTCGAGCTCGGCTTTCATCTCGCGGGCGATGCCGGCATGGGCGGGATCGCCGTAAACGTTGCGAAGCTCCCGGGGATCTTTTTCCAAGTCGTAAAGCTCCCAGGCGTCGATATCGAAATAAAAATGAATCAGCTTGTAGCGGCGCGTCCGGACCCCGTAATGGCGCTTGACCATATGCACGGCGGGGTATTCGAAATAATGGTAATAGACGGACTGCCGCCAATCGGCGGGCGTCTCGCCCCGCAGAACCCGGCGCAGGGAGCGCCCTTGCATCTCGGACGGCGCGGGAACGCCGGCGTAATCCAGGAACGTCTCGGCGAAGTCCAGGTTGAGGACCATGTCCCGATCGTTGACGCCGGGCCTGATCTCCCGGGGATAACGGACGATGAGCGGCATTCGCAGCGATTCCTCGTACATGAAACGCTTGTCGAACCAGCCGTGTTCGCCCAGATAGAATCCCTGGTCCGACGTATAGACGACGATCGTGTTCCGGACCAGATCCTCGGCCTCCAGGAAATCCAAGACCCTCCCGACATTATCGTCGACCGAAGCGATGCAGCGGAGATAATCGCGGATATAGCGCTGGTATTTCCACTGGGCCAGGGCCCGGCCTTTAAGGCCGGCCCGGCGATACTCCTCGTTGTCGCGGCGGTAAGCCTCGGCGAAGGCTCTTCGTTCGGCGGGCGACAGCCGGGCCATGATCCCGTCCCACTCCTTGCGGATGAGGGCTTCCGCGGGGGTGTCGTCGGCCGGCGTGGCGTCCGGTTCCAGCTTGAGATCGTATCCCAGGGTCAAGTGATCGGCGATGCGCATCTCCTGTTGGCGGGCCGCGGCGCTGCGCGTGGAATAATCGTCCTCGAAAGTGTCCGGAATAGGACGCGTCTCCCCTTCATACATTCCCAGATGCCGGGCGTCGGGCATCCAGTTGCGGTGGGGCGCCTTGTGATGAAGCAGAAGGCTGAACGGCTTGCCCCGATCACCGGTCTTGAGCCAGGCCAGGGCGTCGTCGGTGACGAGGTCGGTGACATAGCCGGTCCGGCGCCGTCGCTCGCCCATAGTGATGAAGTCCGGATTGTAATAATCACCCTGGTCGGGCAGGATGCTCCAGTGATCGAAGCCCGTGGGATCGCTCTTGAGGTGCCACTTTCCGAACAGCGCCGTCCGATAGCCCGCTTTTTGAAGAAGCTTGGGAAAAGTCATCTGCCGGCCGTCGAACGCCACCGCGTTGTCGATGACCCCGTTGCGGTGGCTGTATTGTCCGGTCAGCAGGACGGCCCGGCTGGGCGCGCAGACCGAGTTGGTGCAGAAGCTGTTGATGAAGCGGACGCCGCCGCGGGCCAGCCGGTCGATGTTCGGCGTTCTGTTCAAGAGCCCGTCGTAGCAGGAGATGGCCTGGTAGGCGTGATCGTCGGCCATGATGAAAAGAATGTTGGGCCGCCTATCCGCTCCCCGGCCCCGGGCCGGAATCCGGCAGGCCGGCCCGGACGCCAAGGCCGCCGCGCCGGCCAAACGGAGAAATTCGCGGCGCTTCAAAGGCATGATCGTGCTTCCTAATGAGGCCGCTCGAAGGCGATCACGAGGCCGTCGACATTGGCCGCCAGGTACCGACCACCGCCCAGCGAAACGATCGTATGGACGGCGCCCGGCCCAAGATCGAGGATGGCGCGGGCGACCCCGCCGGCGGCGATTTCGTAAATGCGGCCGTTTTGGGCGCCATAGAGGATTCGTCCTCCCTCTTCCAGGGGTTCGACCGGAAACAAGTCCCCCTCGCCGTGAGCCGGCCCGATTTTCCTGAGGACCGCCCCCGAAGAAGCATCCAGAATAAGAAAATCGCCTTGCCGCCCCTTGATCAGGACCCTTTTGCCGTCGGCCGTCAGGCCCAATGACTCCCAGCTTTCCGCGGCGACACGCCAGTACGTCCGGCCGCCGGCTTGATCGACAGCCGAGACGAACCCATCGGGGCAGGCGAAGAAAATGCGGCCGCCGGCGGCGCTCGGAGCGCATCCGGCCGGCGAATAATAGAAATTGTCATTTTCCGTCCAGCGCCAAAGCTCCCGCCCGGTCTCGATGTCCACGGCATGGGCCCCGCCGTCCCAGGCTCCGAAGATCGCTTTACCCGCCGTTACGAGCGGACAGGATTGGAGCGCACCTTTGGCCGCAACGCTGGACCAGACGTCGGTCAGGTTGAACAGATTGACACAGAGAAGACGGCCCGACGCGGTTCCGGCCAGCAGGCGCGGGACTTTGACCTGCTCGTCTTCATAGGCGGCAAGCGGGGCCGTGAAGCGTTCACCGAATTCGGCCGATGCCGCCAAGCGGCCCGAGGCCGCGTCGAGCTTGATCATCCGGCCGTCGGCCGCAGCGGCGTAGAGGAGCTTCTTGAAAATGACGGGCCGGCTGATGAACGGGCTCCGGCCTTCATAGGTCCAGCGCAGGGCGCCCTTGGCGTCAAAACAATGAATCCGGCCGAAGAGGTCGGCTATAAAAACGAGCTTCCCGTCGGTTACGGGTGCGGCCAGGAGATTCGTCTTCAAATCGGTTTTCCAGAAGACCCGGGCCGAAAGGGAGGCCGGGGGCGGCAAAGCGGCGGCCGGAGCGTTTTTCCAATCGGCCTTCGAGACCCGGCCCCAAACCGGCGAGGGCGATCCCTCGGCGACCGACTCGGCCGTAACCTCGTCCGGTCCGATGTCGAAGACGTCAAACCCCGGCCGTCCCGTTCCGGCCAGGGCCGCCCGGACGGTGAAGACGGGAATCCCTCCTTCATCCTGCTTGGCCTCGGCGTGGACATGGCCGGAAATGACGATGGTCCGATGCGGGCAGAGGATGTTTTGGGCCCGGCCCCAATTATCGATTAAGGAAGGAGGATAGTGGACAAAAAAGAAGAGATCCGATCCGGGCGGCAGCTTGTGGACCTCCTCGGCCAGCCAGGCCAGGTCGGCCGGAGCAAAATGTCCCAGATCGCCGGCGCTCATCCCGAGGAACGCCGCGCCGCTCTCCTGGAAAGCAAAGCGGCTCTCCCCGAGGGTCGTCCGAAACCCTTCTCCCCCAAACCCCATCCAATGAAGGTCATGATTGCCCGGCAGAACGCGGGCGGGAACGGTCAGTCCGGCGATGATCGATTTGAATTCGGCGAACTCGCCGTCCCGTCCCTTCTCCGTGAGGTCTCCGTCTAAAATAACGAAGCGAATTTCCGGTTGGGCTTTGACGGCCTCCACGATCGTCCGAAGTCCATCCGCCGCTCCGTTCGCGCCGACATGCGTATCGGCGATGACCGCGAAGCGGAGCGTCTGGGCCCCGACGAGTCCGGACAGCAGGAGCGTTCCCAGGAACGCGGCTAAGAATGAAAACCATCGCTTTCGCATGGGATCCTCCGTCCTCCGCGAACCGGGGCACTCCACTATTTCGCCGGCGCTAAGCGGACCATCAGGACGCCATGGCGGCCGACGGCCGCTTCAAAGGAGCCATCGAAATCTCCGACATCGGTCTGGCGCCAAAGATCGCGCACCGTCCGCGGACCGGCGATGCCCAGGTCCTTCCATTCGGCGGCCACGGTCTTGAGCCCTTCGCCCCGGTTGAAAAGTCCAACGGCCAACGAGCCGTCGCTCAGCGGTCGGGCCCAGATTTCCAGTGCCCCGTCTTTCTTGATCCGGCGTCCCGGCTCGCCCAACGGATCCTGGTCGACATCAATGATCTCGTCGTTGGTCAAAAGCCCCAGGGTAAAATCGTCCAGCCGGGCGATGTCGCCGCTGAAGATGAGCGGCGCGGCCAGCATGGCCCATAGCGAGACATGGGTATACTGTTCGTTGGGCGTCAGCGGCGTGGGCACGGTCTCCCCCTTCCAATTGCTCAAGTAGCCGAGCAGGAGGTAATCGGGGTCGTTCCAGGCGCCCGGGCCGGCGAATTTTTCCAGGCCGTTGTCGGCGTAGAGATCGAAGCCGTCGCGGAAGAGGGCCTCGCCGATCTTTTCGAAGGAGCCCCCCAGGTCGCCGGCCGTCCGCCAGCTGTTGCCGCCGACTTCGCGGCCCCATTCCCAAACCTTGTCCATGCCGTACTGGCAGAGATTGAGAACGATGTCCCGCTTCTGCTTTTTCAGCAGGGAGCTGATCAGGCGATAAGGCTTCTGGTACTCGGCCCGGCTCTTGTCCTTGGCCTTGTTCTCGTAGGAGCACCAGTCGTATTTGAGGAAATCGAAGCCCCATTCGGCGAAGCGCTCGACGTCTTTTTCCTCATTCTTGAAAGCGCCGACATGTCCGGCGCAGGTGAACGGCCCGGGCGAAGTGTAGATACCGGCCTTGAGGCCCTTGCCGTGGATATAGGCGGTCAGCGCCTTCATGTCCGGAAAGCGCTTGTTGGAATTCACCTTGCCCGACTTGTCGCGGGCCTCGCCCAGCAGCGAGGGATCCTTGGCGTCCGGCCGGACGGCCCAGCAGTCATCGATATTGACGTACGTGTAACCGTGGTCTTTCATTCCCGATGCGGCCATGGCGTCGGCCGCCTTTCGCAGGATCTCGTCAGTAACATGGTTTTCCCAGACGTACCAGCTGTTCCAGCCCATGTGCGGGGTCAGGGCCAGGGCGTTCAGGCCGCAGATGATCTTGAGCTCGCGCTCGGCTTTGCCCTTGGCGTTCTCGGCCTTGAGCTTGACCGTGAAGTCACCCAGGTCCTTAATGACGCCGGCGATGAACCCGGTGTTCGCGTCAATCGACAAACCCGGCGGAAGGCCATCGGCGGAGAAGGTCATCGGCCGGTCGCCCGTCGCCGGCACGGCGAACAGGAAAGGCGAGCCGGGCCGGCAGCCGAACACCCGGGCGCCGTTGATGCGCGGCGCGGGGCCGGGTTTGGGCGTCAGGACGACCCGGGGCTCTTCGCCCGCGGCATGAAGGGCGGTCCCCAAAACGGCAAGGACCAGGACCATCGGGACGATCGAACGGATTTTTCGTGCAGGGCGCATGCGTTCTCCTCCAAAGCCCGTTCTCGAAAGCCGGGCCTGGCTAAGAATATATATTTTTGCGGCGCGGTTGGCAAAACTGGTCAGCGGCCCGNNTTCGGGCGCGAACGCAGCAGGATCGTAATCGGGCAGCTCGATCGCGACGTCCGGGCCCGCGCTTTTCCAGGGAAGATCGCGCCCATCCCCCAGCAGTGTCACTTGAGCCCCGGCCGGCGCGTTCAGGTTCCTGATCTGGAGGCGGCGGCCGGGCCACTTCGGGGCCAGAACGTAGAGGGCGCCGTCTTTATAGGTGAAAAACAGTTCCTTGGCGGCTTGGCCGACGGGCGGCCGGATCGTTTCCTTGAAGATGTCGTAGGGAGCCTTGTACTCGCTCCGTCTGATATAAGGGAGGTCTCCGGCCGTCCATTGGCAGGGCCGGATCCAGGTCCGCGTTCCATAGATGGCCTCGCCGTTTCGGCGCAGCCACTCGCCGATCTGGAGCAGCCGCTCTTCCATAATCGCCGGGATCTTGCCGTCCGCGCGCGGGCCGATATCCAGGCAGAGATTGCCGCCCCGGCTGACGATGTCGACGAGCATGAGAACGATCTCGTGGGCAGATTTGTAATCGGCGGCGTCCTCGTTGCTGTTGTAGCCGAAGGACATGCCGATGCCCCGGTCCTCTTCCCAGGCCCGGGAGTCGTCGTCCAGCCCGGACCCGTACTCCGTGGTCAAGAAACCGCCGTGCTTGAGGCGGGTGTCTTTTCCCCAGCGGTCGTTGATGACGACGGAGTTCCGGTTCGGCGCCGTATTGAAGAGCCAGGTCAGGAGCTCCGGGGTGCGCCAAAGGGCGGAATCCATCTCCCATTCCCCGTCGGCCCAGATGAGGTCCGGCGCATAGCGCGTGACTAGGTCCTTGAACTGAGGAAAGAAATGCTCATTGACGAAGCGCGGCCTGTCCGTCAGCCAAAGCGGATGGTACCATTCATATAGAGAATAATAGAGCCCCACCTTGATGTTCCTGGCCCGCATGGCCGCGGACAACTCCCCCACGATGTCGCGCCGGGGCCCCATCTCCATCGTGTTCCAGGGGCGGCCATAGGCGCGGCTGGCCTCGGCGCTCGGCCAGAGGCAGTCGCCGGCGTGGTGCTTGGTGGTCAGGACCATGTACTTGGCGCCGGATCGCGACACCAGGTCGGCCCAGGCGGAGGGGTCCCAGAGCTCGGCCTTGAACAGCGGTGCGAAATCCGCGTATTTGAAATCCGGCCCGTATTTCCTGGCGTGATAATCGGCGACCGCGCCCCCGAACTGCTTTTCCTGGAGCGCGTATTGATACCATTCGGCGTACTCGCCCTTGGGGCTCCAGGCCGGGACGGAATACAGGCCCCAGCAGATGAAGATTCCAAACTTGGCGTCGCGAAACCACTGCGGCGTGGGACGGGCGTCGAGGGAAGCCCAGTTCGGCTGGTAGACGGGCTCGGGCGTTTTCAGGGACGGCGCCGGCGCAGTCGGCTTTTTAAGAACCATCGAATCGGCCCCGGCATTCGCGGACGCGACCGAAATCGGGCCGGGAATAATTAGGAATGCCGCCAGAAGGAATCCAAGGGTCATCCTCCGGAAGTGGCTCATTTTTGCCGCCTCTTCAATAGCGGCATTCGTGGGCCGCCGCGGCGAAGGCCTTCAGATTCTCCACCGGCGTCTCGAAGAAATGGTCCGACGCCGAGCAGACGTATCCGCCGTCCCGGCCGACCGTCTCAAAGAGCTTGCGCACGGCCCGCCGGATGTCGTCCTTCGTCCCCGTGGTCAGCGTGCTGTACTGGTCCACACCGCCGATCATGGCCAGACGGCTGCGGACTTTATCGGCGAACTCCCAGGGTTCCTGGTTGCCGCCGATGGAGGGCGGGGCCAGGGTCTCCGAGACGTCCGCGCCGTTGCGGACGATGAGCTCCTCGATGCCCCTCGTCCCGCCGCAGGTATGGTAAGTGATCTTGAATCCGAGGGCGTGGAGGGCGTCGTGCATGGCCCGGTCGTAGGGCAGGCAGAATTCTTCGTGCAGCTTGGGCGAGATAAGCGTCGAGGACGACGATCCTCCGCCCGTCTCGATGAGGTCGAACTTGGCCCCTTTCATACCTTCGATAAAGCGCATCTTCTTGGTCAACAGGATCTTGAGCAGGTCGTGGACCCAGCCGGGCTTGTCGAAGGTGGCCAGGATCAGCTCGTTGATATCCATCAGGCAAGCGGCGTGCTGCCAGCAGCCGGCCTGGTCGCCCCAGACGAAGCCGCGCAGGATGCCGTCGTCGCCGACTTCGTCGTATTTCTTGGCCAGCGGGGCCAGGCTGAGGGCGGGCACGGGCATGTATTTTTCGATCAGCCGGATGTCCTCGTCGCGCTTGATCAGGTACTCGGTGATCCAGGTCGTCTTGCGATCGCCTTCGCTCCTGTAGGTCAGCGTCCCGGCCGGCGTTTCGATGGCATGATGGACGATGCGGTGGTCGGGATCGGCGCTGAGGATCGAGGCCCGGTCGATCCAATCGGGCGTGTTGATTTTGGTGAAGTCGGCGTCCACCAGCCAGAACTGGGCCATGGACTCGAAATACTGGATCTGGGCGTCGAAGCCGACGGCCTTATTGGCGGCAAGGTCGTCCATACCGCCCATATAGGTATCGAGGTGGAACTGCTGCCATTGGTGGACGGTCACAGGCAGGCGGTCGGGTTTTTCCCGGTTCAAGGCCAGCATGAGGCGTTCTTTCGAGGTCATGGCTCCTCCAGACGGCGGCGTATGGGCCGACCGGGATTCTATCAGAGCCCGAGGCCGGTCCGCAAAGCGGTCCCCGGCATTTGCGCCGGACCGCCCGCGGCGGTAAAATATTCCGAGAAGGAAGTCTGACAGGGAGGAACCCATGACCATGATTGAAATCGGCATCGCCGTCGGCGTATTCCTGCTCTTCGTTTTCTTCGCCGGCATCCGCATCGTCCGGCCGACCCACCGCGGCCTGATCGAACGGCTGGGCAAGTACAGGCGTTTCGCCAACGCCGGATTCAACTGGCTTATCCCCGGCATCGAACGGCTGTTCCAGATCAATGTCACCGAGGTGATGGTCGACGCCCAGCCCCAGGAGATCATCACCAACGACAACCTCAACGCCCGCGTCGACGCCCAGGTTTATTTCAAGGTCAAGGAAGACGAGACCAGCGTCAAGAACTGCCAGTACAACGTCAACAATTACCAATGGCAGATCGTCAACCTGG
>PMCY01000168.1 GCA_003154255.1 Candidatus Aminicenantota bacterium
CAGTGAGCGAATCGCGGGAAAATTCTTCGGAACAACGAGTTTCCGCCCTTCAGGGACCCGCGGAACTCTCTGTTTGATGTCCTCGTCGGATATCCTGACGAAGTCGCAGTCTTTGATGATTTTCCTGACCAGCTTCCCTTCGACATTGAAGATGTCGAGTTCGTAATCATCGCGGCTTGATAGGACAATGTTTCCGTCATTCAAAAGCGCCCATTGGATATCGCCTCGAAAAGGTTCGATCAAGGCGGGATCCGGCTTTGGTTGAGAAACGCTGACGATGGTTTTGAGGAAATTGAGGTTTTGATCGTACAGGTCGACTTCTTTTCCCGGCGTTCCCGAATTCGGCATGTTCCGCAGGGCAAAAATCCGGCCGGAAGAATCCAGGAGAATCCCGATTGGGAATATCCTGACCGTCGAGAGGGCCCGGAGATATCGGCCATCGGGCGTGTAATAGGTCAAATTGCGGATATAATCTTCGACCACGAGTTCCGGGCGGCTGGAAATGAATATCTCATTGGGATTCTGAAGCTCGCCGGGACCCGCCCCTTTTCTTCCAATCGTTTTAAGAAAATTTCCTTTTTTATTGAAAACTTTGACCTGCGTCTCGCCCTGATCCATCGCATAGATATTCTCTTCGTCATCGACCGTCAGGGACCACAAGCGCGAGAAGCGATATCCGTCCGTTCCACCCGGTTTCCCAATGCTCAAATCCTCTCCGATGGAGAACGCCCCTTCTTCAAGCGCGGGTTTTTTCGGGTTTTTGACGACTTCAACGCCGCCCTCATGAGAGATGGCACCCTTCCACTGCGATTTTTGCGCCGAGAAACCCGGACAAAGAGCCAGCGAAAGAATAATCCCTCCGGCCAAACCCGTATTTAATTTTGATCTCATTGGGCACCCCGATTTATTGAAATGGTCAAATGGCCCCTTTGCAGTTCGACATGAAATTATAGGCATTGATCGCAAGGGGCGTCAAGGCGTTGGGTCGGGAGTTGGATCGGAGCGCCTGGGCGAAGTCTCCTTTGAGGCATGGACTACCGATGAAAGTCTGGTGGGCTTTTTATGCCCAGATTTTCAAGGGGAAGTGCTTGGCGACGCGGTCGAAATCGGCATCGCCATGCAGAAGAAAAAGATCATTCTCGATGGCCGTTTGGGCGATCAGGCAATCGACCGTGCCGCGGACCGTCACTCCCTTGCGGCGAAGATCGAAATACATCCGGGCCGCGGCATGATAAGAGTCGAGCCCCGCGCGGAGATCGTAGAAGCGCTGGCCGCCGAGATATTCGGCCAGCAGGTCGAAATCCCTTTCCGTGGCGGCTCCTTGAAGGACCTCCGTGAATATAAGGGGAGAGATGCCGAAGGGGAGCCGCCGTTCAATCACCAGCTCGAATTTATGGATGGGATCCGTTCCATCTCCGCGCAGATAGCCGATCAGGACGGAGGAGTCGACCAGGATCATCGGGATCGGGAGGCCTTGTGATCATAATCCGGTGCGAACCGGATTTTTCCGCGGACGCCCCGGAGATCGCGGGTCTGGAGGTCTCGGACATATCCCTCCAAGGCCTTTTGGACGACCTCCTTCTTTGTTTTGAGCTTGGACAGGACCAGGGCTTTTTTCATGAGTTCGTCATCGATCACGATATTCGTCCGCATGATACACCTTCATATGCATCATAGAAGGTGTATCGCGGCGAGTCAAGAGCGGCTCGGCCCCCTCTGAGGAGAGACGAAGAAGAGAGGCGTTTTTCTCAGCGGAAGCCCCCCTTTGCCTGAACGATCACTCGCCGCAGACAGGCGTCGGCTTGCCCCGCAGGGCGGCCAGCATGATGGCGTAGGCGCAGCCGGTGCCCTGCCGGACCGTGATCGCCCCGAAGGGGCAGTTGAGCATGCAGGCTCCGCATTCGATGCACAGGTCGCGGTCGCTCATCACGGCCTTGCCGTCCTCGCCCATGGCGAAAATGGCGTGGGGGCAGATTTCCAGGCATTTTTCGCACCCCGTGCACTTGGCCGGGTCGTATTCGAGCGTAACGACGTTTTCCAGATAGCGAAAAGACATGGTGGACTCCTTAGATGACCGCGGAGGTGATCATGGCTGCCACTCCCAGGACGAGCGAGAGCAGGATAAGCGGGACGGCCGTTTTCATTTCCTTCACCACGCCCGAGAGCGAGGTGATGGGGCTCGACCCGGTGAAGCCCATGCCGATGAAGGCGGAAAAAGCCGGCAGGCATAAAAGATAGGATGCCGCCGACACCCAGCCGGCCGTAGTCGCAGGGATTCCGCGGGCGGCCAGGAAGGCGATCGTTCCGATCATCCCCAGCAGCCATCCTTTAAGGGAAAACTGGCGGACCGGGATCCAGGGCAGAAGCGCGGGCACGGCGACGGCTCCGATCAACAAGGCGCCTATGACGGCGGGCAAGTTGAAGGAAAAGATTTTAAGGCCGAGGATCCCGGCGACCCACAGCCCGAGGATGACCCAAAGCGCGGGGTTGACGACTATGGCGCCGATTTCCTCGGGGGCCAGGATGATGCGGTCGCGGAAGGCGAAGCGGACCCGGCGCATCTCCGGCGTGGCCTTCATTTCGGCGTCAAGGAAGGCCGGCAGGTCGGCGACCCGCACGGGGCCGTAGAGGACCCGGAATTTCGTCTGTTTGGCGACTTCGTGGGCGGCCACGCCAGGCGCCCCGAGCTCGGGCAGAACGAGCGTCCGGTGGGAGACGANNCCTTTGCCCGCGGCGCACCAGACGTTGATGCCGCGGGTGTCCAGGACGAGGATCCAGGCGTCGCGGCCGGCCAGTGTGCGGCGGACGAGATCGAAGGTCATTTTATAATTGCAGGTCACGAACACGGAGGACCAGGCGTCGGGGTTGCCGACGCCGTAAAGTCCGGGTGGGATGTTGTACTTCATGCGCCCGATGCCCCAGCGGGAGCGCCAGGAGCCCAGGCGCTCCGGCGTGCCGAAGCGGGTCGAAACGAAAGGGACGGGACCGGCCGGCGTTTTCCTGGTTCCGGTGATCCAGCGATAATCGGAAGGGGTGAGCGGCTTGGGAACGATGGCCTCGGCGGCGTCACCGCATTCTTTGTCCTTTGGCGCGGAGGAGCCGCAGCACCCTCCGCCGTCGACGCCGCAGGACACTTGGGACGGATCTTTTAAAAAACGATCGAATAGCGCGCTCATGATTTCCTCCCCGGCCGGCAGCAGCCGATCGATTCGTTGTGGGCTCGGACAGCGTCGACGAAGGCGCTGATGCTTTCGATGACCGCAGTCCTGGAGCCGGCCGGAAGCCGGGCCAGCACGGCCTGGAAATAAGCATCGTATTTCTCCTCGATGGCCGCGGCGACCTTGCGGCCCTGCGCCGTCAGGGCGATGGTGACGTAGCGGCGGTCGCCGGCGTCCGCCCGGCGGTCGAGGAGGCCCAACAGGACGAGGCCCTGGACTGTCCGGCTGAGCGTGCTGGTGTCGAGGTTGAGCTCGGCGGCCAGGTCGACGAGCGAGAGGCTTTCCCGCTGGCCGACCTGGAGGAGCGTATGGCATTGGGACATGGTCACGCCGCAGCAGTCCTGCTCTTCGCCGAAGACGCCGCCCGACTCGCGCTCCAGGATGCGAATCTTTTCCCTCAAGATCCGAATCTGATTTTTGTCCATGGGAGTCCTCGATGGATTCATGTGTCAATTATTGTATACAACAATAATTGTAAGATGTCAATGCCCCGGCAATAAATTCTCGTTTCGTTTGAATCGAAGCGTGCCGGAACGCGCCATTCCCGGCCCCGCCGGGCAGTGACCGGACGGCTAACGCGCGCCGATTTTTTCCAGCCAGAACGGCAGCTTGGAAAAAAGCCGTTTCATGATCGTTTGGGTGCGGCGTTCGAACAATTCAAGGTTGCCGTAAGCCTCTCCGCCCGCCGGATGGACCAGGTCGGTCACGCCACGGAGGATGAGAAGCCTGATTTTGTTGCGGGCGGCGACATAGGCGATGGCGCCCGATTCCCAGTCGCCGGCGCCCGCGCCGAATTTTTTCTCCAGGCGGGGGAGCGCCCCCGGATCTAGGTCCTGGTCTCCGGAAACGAGGACGCCGCGGATGACGCCGGAAGGAAGCGGCCCTTTCAGCCAGGACAGGTCGATCGTCGTGGCCATGTCGCTGATCGCATCGTCCGCGTCGCCCATGCGTTCGATGATATCGTAGATGACCGTCTTTTCGGCGAGGACGATCGTGTCGCGCTCGATGGCGCCTTGGAATCCGCCGCACGTTCCAAGATTGATGATCGCTTCCGGTTTCCAGCGGTCGATGACGTATTGGGCCGACGCCGCGGCCGAGACTTTCCCCCATCCGCCATGGAAGAAAAGGACCGGGCGCGCGGTCCCGCCCGGGATATTGATCTCCTTGATGAAAAACTCGCCATACGGAGACCGCTCATATTTTTCTCCCGGATACTCGGCCCGCGCCACTTTCCACTCGGCATTGGCCGAAATGATGACGGCGGCGAAACCCGGCCTTTCGACCGAAGACGCCGAGACGGACAAGGCAAGCAGAATCAGGCCGGTGATAATCGCGATCAAGCTTCGCTCGTTTCTCATGACGCGGCTCCCTTGAATAATAGGAGATAGTATACCCAATTGGGCTTCGGGCCGTCATCGGCCCGGCGCCGTCCGTTAAAATGAATGGCGATTGGGGCGAGTCGGGTCGAAACCCGTGCGAAGGGCTTTGCAATCCTACGCCTTAGCAAGGACGACTGAGCGGATAAAATAGAGGCGACTCGCCCGCGCCCTATTTCAATCTTATTGATATCACCTCCCCGGCCCCTCCTGCGCAGGAGGGGATTTGACCGCGGGTTCGTAAAGGTGGCGAAGGAGGAGCGTCGGAGCGGATTTTCCTCGCCGGGGAAAATTCGCGTGTTTTGACCCGACTCGCCCCAATCGCCATTCCAATCCTAGACGGACGGCCCGGAAAAACGATCGTCCTCCCGCCTTGTATACGGTCCCCCCGTTCTTTTGTTAGAATGCCCCCACGGAGGACCGCATGGACCATTCCCTGACCGTCGGAAAACAGCCTTGGCGCCGCTTTTGGAGCTTCCTCGCCGGCGCCGGCATGATCGCCGCATCGGCCATGACCATCCGCCATTTCTTCCTGGCCAATTTCCCCGAGTCCATCTACAAAGGTTCGTTCTGCGACATCAGCGCCTTCTTCAACTGCGACAGCTCGGCTTTCTCCAGCATCGCCCATTACCGGGGCATCCCCATGGGCTGGCTGGGCATCGTTGTGGGGGCGCTTGTCGTCCTGGGCGCGATCTTCCCCTCGGCCGCCTTCGAGCGGACGAATAAGTCTCTGGCTCTGCTCAACGTTCTCGGCGTCCTCGGCCTGCTCGTTTATTCGGTCTTTTTCCTCAAAAAATTGTGCCTGCTCTGTATGGGCTTCTACCTCTTCTCCATTCTCAGCTTCTTCCTCTTCTGGAAATTCGGTCTGAAAAGCGAAAAAAAAGGACTGGGGGGATTGAGGGCCACGTATATCTCCCCGTCGATCCCCATCGCCCTGGCCGCGGCCGTCATACTGGGAGCGGGCGGCTACGGTTTCCATGAATTCTATCGGGCCAAGCAGGACGCCCAGAAAGGCGGCATCGCCATGAAAGTCGTCCAGGAATATTACTCCCTGGCCCGCGTCCCCGACCCCAGCTTCATCTCGCCCTATCGGCTGGCCTCGGCCGCCGAGCGCTGGGAGGACGCGCCCATCCGCATCATCGAATTCGCCGACTACCGCTGCCCCGACTGCCTGTTCATGCATCAGCTGCTGACCCAGCTCAAAAAGGATTTCCCGGACAAGCTCAATATCGCCTTCCAGTTCTTTCCCCTGGAAAGGAAATGCAACACGGTGGTGGAGAAGGATCTTCATCCAGGAGCCTGCGACCTGGCGGCCATCGCCGCCTACGATCCGGCCCAATTCCCGGCCATCAATGAGGAATTGTGGGCCGGTTTCCAGGAGTCCAAAAGCCCCGAGTGGCGGATGGATCTGGCCCGCCGCCACGGCGTCGAGGCGGCGCTGAACGATGCCAAGACGAGCGAGATCGTCAGCCGCATCATCGCCACCGGCGCTGAATACGAAAAGACCTCGGACAAGTACAGCCACGGCATCCGCTCGACGCCGACCATTATCCTCAACAATCGCATGATCATCGGCACCATTCCCTATCCCCAGCTCAAGGCCATCGTCGAGTCCCTCCTGCAGGGCGGCGCGGCCGGGAGCGTGGGGGAGAAGAAATTCTTCGAGAATTGGGTCGATCTGCGGCCCCCGGCGAAGGCCAAAAAGAAGTAGATCAACGTCCATGCCCAGCGTGTCCCAAGCCCCGCGATTCTTCATTGATCTGGCCGAGGCCCTGGCCGACGGGCTTTTCGGCCTGGCTGCCAAGGCCGAGGCCTTGCCCAGCGAGCGCGACCAGAATTTCCTTCTGACGACGACCGAGGGGAAAAAATACGTCCTCAAGATCGCCAATCCCGAAGAGGAGCGGGGCATCCTGGAGATGCAGAACGAAGCCATGCGGCGCTTGGCCGAGACCGCGCCCGGGCTGTGCCCGATTGTCCTTCCTAACGCCGAAAAGGAGACGATCTCGGTCGTGGAGGAAAGCGGGAAGCGCTATTTCGTGCGGCTGGTCAGCTATGCCGAGGGTGAACCGTTGGCCCGCGTCCGGCCCCAGTCCCTCGAACTCCTGTACGATGTCGGCGGCGCGGTCGGCCGCCTGGCGCGCGGGCTTGACGGCTTCGATCACCCCGCCGCCCATCGCACCTTCGCCTGGGACCTGCAGGGCGGAACGGCGATGGTCCGGCGCCATTTGAACTTGATCGCCGAACCGGCCAAGCGCGCCCTTGTCGAACGGCTCGCCGGCTGGTTCGACGCCGAATCGACTCCCGGCCTGGCCGGGCTGAGGCGCCGTGTCGTCCACAACGACGCCAACGATTACAACGTCATCGTCGGGCCCCCGTCCGTTGATAGGACCGATTTCGGACGACGCATGATCGCGGCCATCGTTGATTTCGGGGACATGATCCATTCGTACGCCCTAGCCGAACCGGCCGCGGCCTGCGCCTACGCCATGCTGGACAAGGACGATCCTCTGGCGGCCTCCGCCGCGGTTACGGCCGGCTACCATGCGGAATGGCCGCTCGATGAAAACGAAGCGGACCGGCTCTATCCGCTCATCATCCTGCGGCTTCTGCTCAGCGTCTCCCTCTGCGCCCATCAGACCCGGCTCCGCCCCGGCGATCCGTATCTGGAGATCAGCAACGTGCCGGTCTGGGCGCTCCTGGAGAAATTGGCCGCAGTCCCGCCCGTGCTGGCCCGGGCCCATTTCCGGCTAGCCTGTGGATTTGCACCCTGCGTGACAGAAACGGACGCGGTCGCCTGGATGCGCGGCCACGCCGCGGAATTTGCCCCGGTCCTGGGCTCTTCCCTGAGGGAAGTCCGCAGGACAATCTTCGATTTGAGCATCGAAAGTCCGCTGATCGGTAATCCCGATATAGCCGTCGATCCGGAAGCGTTGACCGCGGTCCTCTTCAGCGAGATGAAAAAAACGGGCGCCGTTGTCGGCTTGGGCCGTTATGACGAAGCCCGCATCATCTATGCCGTTCCTTCGTTTAAACCGGAGGGGAAGCCGCTGGCGGAGGGCCGGACCGTGCATCTGGGCATCGATGTGTTCGCCGAACCGGGCGCGGCGGTCCATACTCCGTTCGATGGCGTCGTCCATAGCGTCCAGGATAATGCCCGGCCCTTCGATTATGGCCCAACGGTGATCATCGAGCATCCGGCTGAGGGCGACCGTCCGGCTTTTTATACGCTCTACGGACATCTGGGCCGGACTTCGATTGCCGGATTGAAAAAAGGAGCGGCCGTCCGCAAAGGCGCCAAGATCGCCGAGATCGGGCCATTTCCCGAGAACGGTGGCTGGCCGCCGCATCTCCATTTCCAGATTATCCTGGACATGCTGGGCATGGATGGCGACTATCCCGGCGTCTGCCGGGCCGGCGAACGGCCCATTTGGAAAAGCTTCTGCCCCGATCCCAATCTCATCTTGGGCGTCCCGGCGGCCGAGTTGACCGACCCGTGGCTGCCGCCGGCGGCCATCCTCGATGTCCGGCGCGAACACGTCGGCAAATCGCTCAGCGTTTCCTATAAAAAGCCGCTCAAGATCGTCCGCGGGTTCATGAAATACCTCTACGACGAGACGGGGCGGGCGTTCCTGGACGGCGTCAACAACGTCCCCCACGTCGGCCATTCCCATCCGCGCGTGGTGGACGCGGTCCAGCGCCAGATGGCCGTCCTGAACACCAACTCCCGCTATCTCCACGACAATCTGGCCCGCTTCGCCGAGCGCCTGACGTCCCAGTGCCCGCCGCCGCTCAGCGTCTGCTTCATCGTCAACTCCGGGAGCGAGGCCAACGACCTGGCCCTGCGGATGGCCCGTCAATACACGGGCCGGTACGATATGATCGTGGTGGATGGGGCCTATCATGGCCATCTGACCTCGCTTATCGAAATCAGCCCCTACAAGTTCGCCGGCAAGGGCGGCGCGGGCCGCCCGCGGCACACCCAGGTCGTTCCCGTCCCCGACCTTTATCAGGGCGCGTATCGCCACGGCGATAAGGACGCCGGGGTTCATTACGCCGGCGATGTCGACGCGGCCATCGAGGCCATCCGGCGAGAAGGGCGCGAGCCGGCCGGATACATCGCCGAATCGCTCCTGAGCTGCGGCGGACAGATCGTCCTGCCGGACGGGTATCTGGCGGAAGTTTATCGGCGCGTTCGGGCCGCCGGCGGCGTTTGCATCGCCGACGAAGTGCAAGTCGGCTTCGGCCGCGTGGGGACGCATTTCTGGGGATTCGAGACGCAGGGCGTCGTGCCGGACATCGTCACCATGGGCAAGCCCATCGGCAACGGCTTCCCGCTGGCGGCCGTCGTGACCACGCCGCGGATCGCCGACGCCTTTGCCAACGGCATGGAATATTTCAATACGTACGGCGGAAACCCGGTGGCCTGCGCCGCCGGGCTGGCCGTGCTGGACGTCATGGCCGAAGAAGGCCTGCAGGCCAATGCCTTGGAAACGGGAAATTATCTGCGGGCCGGGTTGGAGCGCCTGAAGGAAAAGCACCCCGTCATCGGCGATGTCCGAGGGCGCGGCCTGTTTATCGGCTTCGAGCTGGTGGTCGACCGCCGGACGCAGGGGAGAGGTACCCCTCAGGCGGCCTACGTCGCCGAGCGTATGCGCGAGGAAGGCATCCTGGTCAGCACGGACGGCCCGTTCAAAAACGTTATCAAGATCAAGCCGCCGATCTGTTTCGCCAAGCCGGAGGCGGACCTTTTCCTGGAGACCTTGGAAAAGATCCTGGTTGAAGATCCGCTGTTCAGTTTTCCCTGATGAAAACCAGGTCCCAGGGGGCCAGGCGGATCCTCTGGCCCTTGACCACGGCTTTGCCGCCGATGATCTCCGCCCCAGCGCCTCGGTCATAAACGAATTCCTGCGGCGCGGCTGAAAAATTGAAATAGGCGTGGGCCGGGCGGCCGTCGTTGAGCGTGCCGTGTTTGGCCTTGATCTTGGCCGGCAGCACCGCGTCCGTGAGCGGGATGCCCGCCGTCTTCAGTGTTTCGATGACGACTTTCTCCTGGAGCCCGTCGGAAAGATAGGTTCCTTCGTAGGTCAGCGTTCCCTTGCCGAAGGCGTTCCGGGTGATGGCCGGGTATTTGCCGAAGATGGGATGGTCGTAATAGGCCAGAGGCTTGGCTTTCTCCGGGACCAGGAATTCTGCCCAGACTGAGACCGAGTTGTCCGCGCCAGCCCGGAAGGGATCGTTCTTGAGCTTGAGCGGAGCCCGCAGGTTGGAAAATTCCTGGTAGGAGAACCCGGCCGCTTCGCGCAGGGGGCCGGGGGCCATCTGCCAGCGGACGGTCGAATACTTGTTGCAGAAGCCGCTCTTGAAGCTCATCAGGACATGCCCGCCGCCCTTGATGTAATCGTTGATCTGGGACAGCAAGGCGTCGCTGGCGATATAGAGGGGCGGCACGATGAGCAGCCCGTAATCGGCGAAGTTCCCCTTCTGGGGAAAGATGATGTCGGCCTCCACGTTGAGCTTGTAGAGCGCGGAGTAGTACTGCTCGGCGATCGTCTGATAATTGACCTGCCCGTCGAAGGGCATGAAGTTGAGCGCCTGCAGGGAGTCCAGGCTCAGGAGGATGGCGACCTTGTTCTTNNTCCAGTAAGTCTCCTGGCCGTAATGGAGCGAGTGCCAATGCCAGTAGCCGATGAGATTGGCCCCGCCGGCGATGTTGAAATAGGCGGCCAGGCGAAGCTGACCGGGATAGGGTGGGAACTGGCTGCGCGAGTCCCAGCCCGTCGTCTGGGCCGTGGTCTCGGTCACCAGGTAGTTGCCGCCCTTGAGGCCTCGGGCGAAATCGCCCATCATGGCAATGAACCGGCCGTCCATTTCGTCCTGGAGGCCCATGTAGATGTTGACCGAAGGCACATCCAATCGGACGCTGATGTCATAGGCGTCGACGTCGAAGGGCAGGCCGGCGAAGTCGTGGCTGATGAACTGGTCGGGCCGCTTGAGCTCGCGGACGATCCCGGCCTGCCAGCCCAGGAAATCGGTGGCGATGCGGCGCTGGAAGCGCTCCCACTCCAGCTTGTAGCCGGGATTGAGGATGCCGTCGCGGGGCGGCACATCGCGCCAATCGGAGATGTTCTGGCCCCAGTAATTCAGGCCCCAGGCCTGGGTCAGGTCCTGGGGGGTCTTGAACAATCCTTTCAAATATTCGACGAAAGCTTTCTGGACGGGCTTGTCGGACGTGCCGGAAGGGTGGGTCTCGTTGTCCAGCTGGTAGCCGATGACGGCCGGATGGTCCTTGAAGCGGGTGACCAGCTTGCGGATGATGCGCTCCGCGTAGCGCTGGTAGATGGGATTGGTCAGGTCGGTCATCTGCCGCAGGCCGTAGGTGTAGCGTTCGGCGTTGATCTGTTTGACCTGGATCTCGGGGAACTTGTGGAAGAGCCAGGCCGGAATGGAATAGGTCGGCGTCCCCAGGATGACCTTGATGCCGGCCTCGTTCATCTTGTCCAGGACGCGCTGGAGCCAGTCGAACTCGAAGTAGCCGTCGCGCGGCTCCATGACCCCCCAGGTCGATTCGCCTACGCGGACCATGTTGATCCCCGCTTTCTTCATCAGCTCGACGTCCTTGTCCAGCCGATCGTAGGGCATGTATTCGGCGTAATAGGACGCGCCGTACAGGATGGTCGGGAGCTTGACGGCGGGGCCGGCGGCCGGGGCGGCGAATGCGGATACGGACGCGGCGAAGATGACGGCGGCCAGCACGGCCGGGATTGTCTGAAAGCGTATAGGCTTGGTCATGGCTCTCTCCTCATGGCTCCCGATTTTATACCGGATCGGGTTCGCGTCTCTACCCCCGGGCGGGTTTCTTGAATTCCCCCTTCTTTGAAGATACGATACCGGGCGAGAGGACGCCCCAATGCTCAAGAAACACCCCAAGGCCATGGCCTTCATCTTCTTCGCCGAGATGTGGGAGCGGGTCGGCTTCTATACGTTGCTGGCCGTCCTCGTCCTCTATATGGACAAGGTCCTGGGCTGGCCGGATACGCGCAAGGGCGACGTCTACGGGATCTTCCTGGCCTTGTGCTATTTCGTACCCCTTCTGGGCGGCTGGATCGGCGACCGCTTTCTGGGCCGCCGCCTGACCGTCAAGATCGGCGCCGTCCTGATGGCCGCGGGCTACGTCGGCCTGGCCGTTTCGTCGGCCGCCCGGACGATGCCCTTCTTCCTGGGGCTCTTCCTGATCGGCGTCGGCACGGGCATCTTCAAGGTCAACATGGCCGTGCTGTTGGGGAATCTTTACGCGGCGATGCCCGAGCTCAAGGACGCCGCGTTCAACATCTACTATATGGGCGTCAATATCGGGGCTACGATTGCCCCCCTCCTGGCTACGTTTATCAGCGTCAAGTACGGCAGCTACAACATCTCGTTCTGGATCTGTAGCGCCGGTCTTCTCGTCGCCCTGGCCGTATTCCAAGCGGGAAACAAGGCCCTGGCCCGCGTGGATTACCGGGGTGCGGCCAAGCCGTCCGTGACGGCGGCCGCGGCGATTCCGGCCGCTCCCGGCGAGGACGGGCAGCGCATCGCCACGCTGATCATCCTCTTCTTTACTGTCATCTTTTTCTGGGTCGCGTTTTATCAAAACGCTTTCGCCCTGACGCTCTTCGCCGAACGCTCGACCAGGGTCTTCTCCTGGCTGCGGCCCGAAACGTACCAGTTCTTCGAGCCGTTCTTCATCCTGCTCCTGACGCCGCTGCTTTTAATGCTTTTCGGCCGCCTGCAGGCGAAAGGCCGGGAGCCCGCGACCCCGGTCAAGATATTCTTCGGCATGCTGATCATGGCCGTCTCCATGATCATCATGGTCTTCGCCTCGCAGGCGGGCGGAAATCGCGATGTTCCGATCATGTCGCCCACCTGGCTCATCGGCACATATTTCTTTGTTACCGTGGCCGAGCTCCTGATTTCGCCCATGGGCCAGTCGTTCGTTTCCAAGGTCGCCCCGCCCCGGCTGGCCGGCCTGATGATGGGCGGCTGGTTCGCGGCCACGGCGGCGGGCTCCTATGGCTCGGGCCTTCTGGGAAAATATTACAGCCGTTTCGCCCACCATTCGTTCTTTCTCATCCTGACGGGGCTCCTGTGTGTTTCGGCCGTTCTCGTACTTTTGTTCATGAAAAAATTAAAGCGCTTCGCCGCATAAAAATGGGGACACAATACTGTGTCCCCCTTTTTATATTTATATTTTTTTTTGAAAAGGGGGACACAGTATTGTGTCCCCAATGGGAGGAGCGATGACCCTCATCCGCGAGAAAACCCGGCAAGCGATGGATCTACTCAATGAATTCGACCTCGACTGCTGGCTGACCTTCACCCGGGAGACCGAGATCAACGGCGATCCCGTCCTGCCTTTTCTGGCTCCCGGACACCTGACCTGGCATTCGGCCTTCATCATCGCCCGCGACGGCCGCTCCCGGGCCATCGTCGGACGCTATGACAAACGGTCCGTCCAGGATGCCGGCGCCTATGACGAAGTCGTCGACTATGTCACGGGGTTCAAGGAGCCGTTCCAGGAATACATGGCCGTTCTCGATCCCCGGACGATCGCCGTCAATTATTCCCAGGGCAGCGAAATCTGCGACGGCCTGACCCACGGCATGTATCTGACGCTCATCGACGTCCTCGGCGAGATCGGGATGGCCGGGCGGCTGGTCACATCGGAAAAGCTGGTCTCGGCCCTGCGCGAGCGCAAGTCCGCCAATGAGATCGGCCGCATCAAGGAAGCCATCCGTCATACGGAAGAGATCTACGAGATGGTCTCCCGATTCGTCCGCCCCGGCCGGACCGAGCAGGAGATCGCCGCGTTCATGCGGGCCGAGGTGGCCCGCCGCGGGTTGGTCTCCGCCTGGGGCGAAGCGACCTGCCCGGCGGTCTTCACCGGCCCCGACACCGCCCAGGCCCATTATGGTCCGACCGGGCGGACGGTCGAGCCCGGCCACATCCTGAACATGGATTTCGGCGTCCGGGTCGACTCCTATTGTTCGGACATGCAGAGAACCTTCTATATATTGAAGCAAGGTGAAACGGCGGCTCCCGCCGACGTCAAA
This sequence comes from Candidatus Aminicenantota bacterium, assembly GCA_003154255.1. Taxonomy (GTDB): domain Bacteria; phylum Acidobacteriota; class Aminicenantia; order Aminicenantales; family UBA4085; genus UBA4085. Next base: position 13,684 of record PMCY01000168.1, read on the forward strand.
AAAGGCTTCGAAACCATTCTCCGCGCCGTCGAGGAATCCAAGTCGGCCATGAAGCCGGGCGTCCTGGGCCTCGACGTCGACGCCGTCGCCCGGGGCATCGTCACCGCCGCCGGCTATGAGGAATTCCCCCATGCCCTCGGCCACCAGGTCGGCCGTTTTCCCCATGACGGCACGGCCCTTCTCGGCCCGCGCTGGGAAAAATACGCCCGCAAGCCGTTCCGGCCGCTCGAGCCGGGCATGGTCTTCACCATCGAACCCCGGCTGACAATCCCCGGCAAAGGTGTCGTGACCATCGAAGAGATGGTCATGGTGACGGAATCGGGAGCGGAATGGCTTTCCGAACCCCAGCGGGAGCTGATTCTCGTCCGGGCATAGGAGAGGCGATGCTCTTCAAACTGTTTTGGATTTTTACCCGCGTCGCCTTTTTTTCCTGGGGCGGAGGACCGGCTTCGCTGGCCTTGATGCAGCGCGAGGTCACGCATGCCGGGTGGGTCAATTCGAGCGAATTCGCCGACGCCGTGGCCATCAGCAATGCTCTGCCCGGCCCCATCGCGCCCCAGGTTTCCGCCTATATCGGCTACAAGATGGCCGGAGTCCCCGGGGCGATCATGGCCGTGACCGGTACGGTCCTGCCGACGACACTCCTGATGCTGATCATGATCGCCTATTTTTTCAACATCAAAGACAGTCCGGCGGTGAAGTCCATGCTTCGGGCGGTCCGGCCCGTGGTGGTCGGCTTCCTGCTGTGGACGGCTTACGACATGTCCGTCAGCGTCTTCGCCGCGAAGAAACTGGGCTGGACCGCGGCCCTGTCGGCCGGCTGGGACAAGATCCTGATCGTCCTCGGCGCCTTTGTCCTGCTGACTTTCACCCGCGTGCACCCGATTTTTCTCATTGCCGGCGCCGCGGTTCTGGGCTTTATCGCTTATCGTTGAGGCTTGAGCCTCTTTCGCATAGAGAGGGCGAAGAGGATGGTCAGGATGATGACCAAGAACGTCAGCGCCGTGACCAGGATGAACGGCATTCTTGTTCCGGCGTCGGCCACCCGGGACGTCCCCAATATGGGAAGGCTGATCGAGGACGGCCGTTCTTTATCCCGATAGATCGTCATGGTCGGCGCCGGCTCGAGCCGCGGCGTCGCGGCGTTGTCCTTGTCCGAGTCCGTCCACAGCGGCCAGAACATAGCCCCGCCGGAGGAGCGCCAGGAGATGCTGGGCCTCGAGCGGGCTGCGGATCTTGCCGTTGACGACGGAGGCCCGGCGATAGCGCGTGTGGGTCCAGAGAGCAGGCAAGGGCTTGGTTTCGACGACGCCTTTCCTGGCCGGCCGCAGGATATCCACGGCCAGGCGTACGCCGTCGCGCATTTTCAAATAAAGAGACGACCGCACCCAGGTGTCATAGGAGGCTTGGGATCCGGCCGGGTAGTCGCCGAACTTGATCGCGGCGGCCTGGGACGCCAATGATTTGGGCGCCGTGACCGGGGCGGTGTCGGAGGATGTCTGTCCGGGAAGAGGAGCGAGGCCGGCGGCAAAAACCAGAAAAAGGGATAATGTAAAACCACGAGCCGCTGAGCGTTCCACGGGAGACCTCCTCGTCGAATGGACTTCATTCTAGTGGAGCGGGACCCGGGTGTCAAAATGGTGCGGCCGACCCTCTCCGCAAGTCCGGCCGCGTTGACTTTTGCCCATGCACTCCGTATGATTCTTGTGTCTTATAGGGTTTCGAAGAGGGAAAGAGGATCAATGGAGGCTATTTTTGACGCGGGAGTCTGCCATGTCTAAGATCATTTGCGGGATTGGGATCCTCGTTCTCATAGCGGGTGTTGCCTGCCAAGCCCCCCAGAAACCGGCGGCCAAGCCGGCGGCTAAGGCGGAAGCCCCAGCCCCCCCCCTCGAGGCCGACTCGGCCTTGGATACGATTCAGAACGGCGACCAGGCGGACGTCGTGGATATGCTCCAATCGCTGTCCAGGGAGCGGGCCGGGTGGTCGGCGGGCAAGTATGATTCCCTCTACGCGCCGCTGTGGTCCCTGTTTGTCAAATCCGCCGGACCCGATACAGGGCCGGGCAACTCCGAATTGCGGACCGGCCTCCACAATATCTTCAACTTCGGCAACTGGTACCCGCTGTTGGGCGAGTTCCTGGCCGCTTTAAAGACGCCGTCCCTGCCAGCAGCCGTCCGCCAGGGGGCGGCCGAGCACCTCTGGCGCTTCGCCGGCGAAGACAAGGAAAAGAAAAATTTCGCCATCCCCACCTCCGACCGCCCCCGGATCGAAGCCGCGGTGGCCGATCTCCTTCTGGAAAAGAAAGATTTGGTGATCCTGTCCACGGCCGTGACGACGGCGGCCCTCCTGGAGATGAAGTCCTCCGCGCCCCGGCTTAAAGCCATCATCGGCGAGCAGCCGTTCGACAACACGGAAACCCGCGCGTTCCGCTACACTCTTGGCGAGGCCCTCTATTCCCTGGGCGAAGTCGGTCCGGCCGTCGACGTCATGCGCAAGCTGGTCGACAACAAGGGGGATTTCGGCGAAGAAGCGGCCGACTTCCTCAAGGACAAGCACCTTTATTGACGGCCCCGGCATTCTTCCCGACGTCCTTGGGACCGCGCCAGAGCCGCCGGCCTTCATCCCGGTGCCAGCCGGGCAGGGACAAGGATATCGGACGCTGGGGCCAGCCGGATCGTATCCGTTTCCTCAACACGGTCCAGGATGGAACGCCGCTCACGGCGTCCGGTTTTTCCACGCAACAGGCGCCGGCGCCCGCGGCGCAAAGCAGGGTGTCCTCCGGCCCCAAGCCGCGCAGGAGGCCGGCCAGGAACCCGGAAATCGCGCAATCGCCAGCCCCGGTCGTGCCGGCGACTCGAACCCGATAGCAGGGCGCCAGGAGTTCCCGGTCCCGCCAGATGTCCGGGCGGAGGGGAATCGTGCGGGCCAACCCGGCTAGACGGGAACGATCAGCCGTCGTCCGCAGATAGAAACCCCGGTCCCCCAGTTTGAGTCCGACCACGGCCGCGCCGTATTCGAGAAGGCGGTCGGACAGGGCGCGCAGCAGCCGGCCGTCGATTTCCAGCGCAGAATTTTTCGCGCCGCGGCGCCGGACCGGCATTCCGGAGAGGGCCGGCCTCAGCATCTGGATTGTCTCTTCGATGCTGGGCAGGAACAGATCCACGCAGGGTAAGACGTTCCGGAGCAGGCCGATCCAATCGACATGCCCTGACTCGGATGCCGCATCGATGCCGGCCATATCCAGGGAAGTCACCAGGCCCCGACGTTTGACTCGGCGGAAGAGGATGGCTAATTCCCGTCCGGAGTCGCGGTACATCCGCCGCATCAAGGGAGGATACCCGAAATGGAACAGGCGGGCCGATCCCAAACGGCCGGAGGTCACGTCCGCGGCCGAGAATGTGTCGTTGGCCCCGGGACAATGGAGGAAGATCCGGTCGACGCCAGGCGGATTGAGAACAATGGTATAGGAGGATTGTTCGCCGGGAACGACAAGCATGCCGGCGGCGAGCCGGGGGCCGTGGGAACGCAGGATTTCCAGGATTCCCCGGCCGATCCAATCGTTGCCGATTTTGCCCAAAAGCCGCGTTTCGAGACCCAAACGATGCAGGGCCAACCCCGTATTGCCTACTGCCCCTCCCGTGGAGCGGAAAGCCGGTCCGACCTGGATGAGCTTCCCCGGAGTGAAAATCCGATCCCAGCGGCCGGTTCCGGTCGGGAGTAAGGGGATGATGTCCAGACAGATGTGTCCGGCAACGACTATTTGTGTTCGCCGGGCAGGCGTCGGGGATGGGCGTTTCGGTTTGCCGGCTTTCATTTCAACCGCTCGTCGGATCAACGAATCCGTCCTTGGATGCGGAACGGAATATAAGATCGGCCTGCGGCGAAGTCAAGGCGCGATACGCGTTTGAAAATCTTAGCCCGAAACGTTATCGTACGGCCGAGGATGAAGTACGGACTCAAAACATGAACGAACGACGGGGCGAGGAGAAACCGGCGGGCGCCGCCGAAGCGCGGGCGGGCGCCCGTCCGAAGCTGGTCTACCCGGGCGAGCTCCCCATCACGGCCAAGAAGGACGAGATCGTCCAGGCCATCCGCCGCCACCCGGTCGTCATCATCTCGGGCGAAACGGGCTGCGGCAAGAGCACCCAGATCCCCAAGATGTGCATTGAAGCCGGGCGCGGCCTGCGGGGCAAGATCGCCTGCACCCAGCCCCGACGCATCGCCGCAGTGACCATCGCCCATCGCATCGCCGAGGAGATGGGCGAACCCATCGGCCGGTCAGTGGGTTACAAGATCCGTTTCGACGACAGGACGCCCCAAGATGCCTGGATCAAGGTCCTGACCGACGGCATGCTCCTGGCCGAGACCCAGGGTGACCCGCGGCTCTTCGAATACGACACCCTGATCATCGACGAAGCCCACGAGCGAAGCCTGAACATCGATTTCCTGCTGGGCATCGTCCGGACTTTGCTGATAGTGCGGCGCGACCTCAAGCTGATCGTCACCTCGGCCACACTGGACATCGAGAAGTTCAGGGCCGCCTTCCCCGGCGCGCCGGTCATCGAAGTCGGCGGCCGGATGTACCTGGTGGAGGTCGAGTATCGCCCGCCGGAGGGCGATTCGGACGAAGATGCCGATTATATCGACGCCGCCGTGGATGCGGTCGAATCCCTCAAACGCGAGAAACGCCCCGGCGACATCCTGATTTTCATGCCCACGGAGCAGGACATCCTAGAAACCTGCGAGCGGCTGGCCGGTCGCAAATATGCCGGTGTGGCCATCCTGCCGCTCTATGCCCGTTTGCCCGGACAATCGCAGGGCCGCGTGTACAGCGTCCTGGGACCGAAGATCGTGGTGGCCACCAACGTCGCCGAAACGTCCCTGACCATTCCCGGCATCCGCTACGTCGTCGACACCGGGCTGGCTCGCATTTCCCAATATCTGCCCGGGGCTCGTATCAACAGCCTGCCCATCCGCCCGATCTCCAAAAGCAGCGCCGATCAACGCAAGGGCCGCTGCGGACGTGTCTCCGAGGGCGTCTGCATCCGCCTTTATTCGGAGGAGGATTATCTCGAGAGGGCCCCCTTCACGCCGCCCGAGATCCTGCGCTCCAACCTGGCCGAAGTCATCCTGCGCATGATCTCCCTCAACCTCGGCCATCCCTCCAAGTTTCCCTTCGTCGACCGGCCCCCGGCCGCCGCGGTCAAGGACGGCTTCGACACGCTTGTCGAGTTGGGAGCCATCCGCGGCGAAGGTCTCGAGCATGAATTGACCGAAAAAGGCCGGCGCATGGCCCGCATGCCGGTCGATCCCCGTATATCCCGCATGCTGATTGAGGCGGTCAAGGAAAACGCCCTGCGCGAGGTGGCCGTCATTGCCGCCGCCCTGAGCATTCGCGACCCCCGCGAGCGTCCGTTGGAAAAAGCTGCCCAAGCGGACGCCATGCACGCGCCGTTCAAAGAGGAGCGCTCGGATTTCCTGACCCTGCTCAACATCTGGGAGCGCTACCATGGCGCTTTCGAAGGGCTGGATTCGCAGCATAAACGGCGCCGCTTCTGCCACGAACATTTTCTATCCTATCCGCGGATGCGCGAGTGGGTCCAGCTCCACAGCCAGATCCTGGAAATCCTGAAAGACATGAAAATCCCCCTCGGGCGCACCCGCGCGGCCGAGATCTCCAAGCCTCTCTACGCCGCGATCCACAAGTCGATCGCCGCCGGATACTTGAGCAACATCGCCATCCTCAAGGAAAAGAACATCTACACGGCGGCCAAGGGCAGGGAAGCGATGATCTTCCCCGGCTCGGCCCTCTTCAACAAGGGGCCGCATTGGATCGTGGCGGCCGAGATGGTCCGCACCTCTCGGCTTTTCGCCCGGATGGCGGCCAAAATCCAGCCCGAATGGCTGGAGGAGTTGGGCGGCGATCTCTGCAAGGTCAGCCACGCCGACCCGCGCTGGGACAGGACGCGCGGCCAGGTCGTCTGCACCGAACGGGTGACGCTCTTTGGCCTGGAGATCGTCTCCGATCGAACCGTCGCCTTCGGACCGATCGATCCCGAGGAAGCTTACCGCGTTTTTGTCCGGCAGGCCCTGGTCGATGGCAACGTCAAGGAGCATTTCGATTTCCTGCAGAAGAACCTGGAGCTCGTGCGGCGGATGGAAACGGTTGAAGAAAAGCTCCGCCGGCGCGACATCCTGGTCGATGAGGAGAACCTGGCCGAATTCTATGAACGCCGGTTGAACGGCGTCTTCGACATTCGAGGGCTGCGCGATCGCATCCACCACCGCGGCGGCGAGGATTTTCTTGTGATGAGCGAGAAAGACCTCCTCCAGGAATTTCCCGATGAGAAGGAACTGGCCCAATTCCCGGACGAGGTTCGCCTGGGGGAGAGGCGTTTCCGCGCCGAATACAAATTCGCGCCGGGGGAGAAAGCCGACGGGGTCACGATCCGGATTCCGGCCGAGCGGATCGCCGCGGTGCAATCGGATCCCCTGGATTGGGGCGTGCCCGGCCTGCTGAAGGAAAAGATCACCGAGCTTCTGAAGGGTCTCCCCAAGCGGTTCCGCAAACAGCTCGTGCCCGTCGGAGAGAAAGCCGAGGTCATTCTGGCGGATATGCCCCGCACCGGCGAGTCGCTCTTCGCCGCGCTCTCCCAGTTCGCCAAGGCCCGTTTCCGGGCCGAAATTCCCGTCGCCGAATGGGCCAAGGTCGATCTGCCCCCCCATCTCAGGATGCGCATCGCGGTAACCGATTCGCGCGGGCAGGAGCTGGCCTCCGGCCGCGACCTGGCGGCGCTGAAGAAGCTGGGCAAGGATGGGGAGGTCGAGCCCGAAGCGGCCGAGTGGAAGCGCACCCAGGCCCGCTGGGAAAAGGCCGGCGTCGACGGCTGGGCTTTCGACGCTCTTCCGGAATCGCTGGCCGTAGGGTTCGGCGCGGCTGCCTATCCTGGCTTGGCTTGCTCGAGCGGCGGATTTTCCGTGCGTCTTTTCCAGACACGGGAAGAAGCCCTCGAATCACACCGCCGGGCCGTCGAAGCCATACTGCTCCAGAAATTCGCTAAGGACTCCAAATATATGGAGCGGCACATCGTCCTGGCGTCCGAGCTCCAAAAAACCGCTCTTTTCTTTGGCGGCAAGCCGGCGATCGAGAAGGCGCTTTTGGAGCGCTTGCGGGCCGAAGTCCTGCGCTGCGACATTCGCTCGGGCGTCGAGCTGCGCGCGTACGCCGAACGTGTCGTCCGCGCCCTGTTCGAAAAGGGCCAGGCCCTCGTCCAGTCAGCCGAGGCCGTCCTCGAATCCTATCAGAAAGCGCGGGCGGCGATCGACGGGATCGTCCAAGGAAAGCCGGCCAGCAAAACGCTGGCCGCTTTGAGCGCCGGACTTAAAAACGAACTGGAAATCTTCGCTCCCAAAGATCTTTTCGCTTCCCGAACACTCGAATCCCTGTCCCGGCTGCCGCGCTATCTGGACGCGCTGGCCGCCCGGGCCGCGCGCCTCCCGATCGATCCAGAGAAAGACCGCAAGAAGGCCGAGCTCATCGAGCCCTGGATGGCGGCCGCCGAAAAATATGCCAAACGCATGCCGACGCGGCCTTCGCCGCGCCTCGCCGCCGAGCTTTCCGAATTCCGGGACTGGGTTGAGGAATACAAAGTCGCCGTCTTTGCCCCGGAGCTCAAGACGGCCGTCCCGGTGTCGCCGAAACGGCTGGGGATCCTCCTCCGCGAGATCGAAGCGATTCTGGCCGAGGAAGCGCCCGCCCCGCTTCGTCAACGTTGAAAGAGGATTAGGGTTTGCTTTTCCGCCCAAGGAGGGTCTTATGTCTTCAGTGATTGAGGCCATTCATCTGGGAGGCGTGAACTGTTATCTTTTTGCCGCGGGCGATGGCTGCATTCTCGTTGATACTGGATTCATGGCCAAGAGGCCGAAGCTTGAAAAGAGCCTCGAAAGCCTCGGCTGCACGCCGGGAAAACTCAAGCTGATCGTGCTGACGCATGGAGATTCCGATCATACGGGCAACGCTGATTTTCTGCGGAACAAATACGGCTGCAAAATCGTGATGCATGGTTCCGACTTGGGTATGGTCGAACGGGGAGACATGGGTTGGAATCGCAAGGCCAAGCCGGATAAGTATTCCGTGATCTTTAGGCTGATTGGCTTTCTGGCCAAGGCTGCCGCCAAAAAAGCCGAGTTCGAAAAGTTCAAGCCGGATTTGATCGTCGATGAAGGATTTGACCTGTCCCCCTATGGGCTCGAGGCGAAGATCGTCCACATTCCTGGGCACTCGAAGGGATCGATTGGGGTCTTGACCGAAGACGGCAAGCTTTGCTGCGGAGATTTTGCCTACAACGTGCCGGGATTTCAATTCATAGACGATAGGGACGATCAAAGAAAAAGCCTGGACAAGGTGAAGCGGCTGAAGATCGAAACCCTCTACCCGGGCCATGGAAAACCGTTCCCGATGAAAGTGCTCCTTAAACGATCCTAGGCGGCCGATGTCCGGTGCGCGCTCCGTCGATTAGCCGCAAAGTCCAGGAAGAAGGAGGATCTGACGATGCTGCAACGCTTCAGCCATATCATATTAGCCGTTCTTTCAATTGTCTCGATCTTCAGTTCCGTAGAAAGATCGGCCTCACAAGCGCCCACTGAAATTGTCGTGGTCGGCACCGTTCATTCGGCCACCGAAAAGTACTCCGTCCAGGATCTGGTCCGCATCCTTCAGAGGATCAAGCCCGACGTGATTCTCTTCGAGTACCCGGCCGATATGATGACGCCGGAGTTTGAATTCAAATCGGTCCTGAAGAATTCGCTCGAACAACAGGCAGTCATTGAATACGTGAAGCGGAGCGGCGCAAAAATCCGGCCCTCCGACATCGATGGCCGCAAGGCCTTCTACGAACGCACGAATTACTTCGCGCTTCAGCGGCAGTACAACCAGGAGTTGAGCGCCCAGATCGACAAGAAGGGACTGGGGGCTGAAGCGCGGAAGATTTTCGACTCCCTCGATGCGGCGGACGCCGGGCGCGACGCCATCGGCCAATCCGATCCCCTGACGATCAACTCGTTCCAGGCGGACGCCGCGATCAACGCCAAGCAGTGGCTGATGAACCGGGGAATTCCTGAAATCGTGCGTCTGACGCCCGGCTTGAAAAGCGGCGAGGCATTTTGGAACGCGTCGAGAGCGTACTGGATCCGGCGGAACAACGAGATGGTGCGCAATATCAAGCGCCTGGCGGCGGAATTCGCGGGCAAGCGGCTGGTCGTGCTTTGCGGATTCGAGCATCGGTACTACCTGCGAAGTCATTTATACGATTGGGATGAACAACCGGGCTACGTCGTCAAAGAGTACTGGGAATATTAGCCAGCATCAGGAGAACATAAAACCAATGAGAATTTCCAAGCCCAACCGCGTGACCCGGACCTATACGCAAAAGCTCGTCGCCGAGCCGTCGACGGTATTTCCCTTGCTCTGCCCTGTGCGCGAGGCGGATTGGCTCGACGGCTGGGACCCCCTNNGCCGTATTCAGTGAATCCGGAGTTGCGGAACCCGACTGTGTTTTTCTCACGAAGGCGGGCCCCGGCGACGCCATCTGGTACATCACCAGGCATGAACCGGACCATGGCTTCGTGGAGATGATCAAAATCACCCCGGCCGCCACGGCATGCAAATTGAGCATTCAATTGCGCCCCGTCGGGAACGGATCGGAAGCAACAATTAGCTATACTCATACGAGCCTGGGACCGCAAGGAGACGCTTTCGTCGCGTCATTTACGGAGGAGTATTATCGGCAATTCATGCGGGATTGGGAGGCTCGCATCAATCATTATCTCTCCCGGGGAAGCCTCCTGCGTATCGCAGGCCGCTAAACAAGGTTGTCAAATCGACACCCGCTATCAGGAAAACCTGGGTTTTGCGGTTGTCAAGAAAATGGATCTCCTCCAATATTCGCTGCGAATCGCTTTCCTGAAGCTCGATGGATTCCAGCTCGAGCTTGTCGAATTCAAGCCGTCTGTTTCCTATGAGGCCATTCAGAAACGATTCCCCGTCGTCGACGACCGGGCCAAGATTCAGGGATTGGGCAAGCTCGCCTTCCTCGTCGAGGACATCGAAGCGGTCGCCGCTAAGATGAAAAGCCATATAGTGAAGTTCGAGCGGGACATCACAGACGACAAGGAATTCGTGGCAATATTCATCATCGCCGCGGACAATTCCGGAAATTGGATCAATTCTTCCAGAAAATAAATTGAGCCGACGGGCGGCATTCCCGCAGAAAAATGGGCGCGGCATCAACGAATAAGGGGGATAGGAGCGGACGATGACTGAAGATGTAAAACAAGCTTATTCGGAACCGATGCAGGAATCGGGGCGGGCGCTGATATCCCGCCAAATCAAAGGCCCGGTCGTGATGTTGAACCTGATGCGGTCCCGGGAAACCGCCGATTACTCCGGTTGCCCGCAGCTCGCTCCGGAAAAGCCGATCAGCGGCGCGGCGGCTTACCAGCTCTATATCGAACACACGATTCCTTTCCTGAGGCGAAGCGGCGGAGAGCTGATTTTTCTGGGACGTGGCGGGGTTTTCCTGATCGGCCCGAGCGAGGAGCGATGGGACGCGGCCATGCTAGTTCGGCAGCGAAGCGTGAGTGATTTCATGGCCCTTCGCCTCGGATCAGGAATATATGGCCGGCCTCGGCCATCGCAACGGCGCTCTGGAGGATTCCCGGCTGCTTCCGCTGGCCGAGGGTCCGGTTGTTTAATGTTCCCGGTCAGTCAAGCGGCGGAACGTCTTCCCGGCCGTTGATGGCGTCCAGGAAGAACCGGCCGTATTTCTGCAGGCGCTTCTCGCCCATGCCCTTGATCTCCAGCAGATCGTCGAGTGTTCGCGGCCTGGAGGCGGCCATCTCCAGAAGGGTGTAATCCTGGCAGACAACATAGGGGGGCAGGCCGGCCTTCTTGGCCAGGGCCAGTCGCAAAGCGCGCAGACGTTCGAACAGCGGCTCGTCCGCTTCTTCGAATTCCCCGGCCGCCTTCCGGAGCGGCTTGGGTTTTTTGAAGGCCTTGGCCGGCGGCACGGGCAGACCTAGGCGCACCGTCCCCTCGTCCCGGCACAGGGCCTTGCCGGCGGCCGTGATGCGCAGCAGCGGATATTCGGTCTCCTCCGTCGACTCGAGATATTCCTGAACGATCAGCTGGTCGATCCAGGAGCGTACGGCGGCCTCGCCCGCCTCCTTCAGCAGGCCGAAGACCTGGAGCTGGTCGTGGCCGTTGGCGGCCATGCGTTCGTTCGAGCGGCCCAACAGCATTCCGGCCACGTAGCCGGCGCCGAAGCGTCCTTCGGCGCGCCAGGCGGCGCTCAAGATCTTTTTTGCGGTGAGAAGGGCCTCTTCCTCGGTCAAGCCTTTCGTTTCGCCCAGGCAGACATCGCAAGCCCGGCAGCCTTCATCGCCTTGAAGGCGACCATCCGCGGGATAAGGGGCGTCGAAATGGGAGGCCAGCAGGCGGTGCCGGCAGATAGGAGAAATGGCGTAGCGGCCGATATCGCGCAGCTGCTTATCCAGCGCCCGCGCGCGCTCGGAGGAGAGCGGCCCGTCCTTCTTGGCCAGGGCCCGGTGCGTGGCCAAGTCCGAGGCCGCGAACAGCAGGGTGCACTCCGCCGGCAGGCCGTCCCGGCCGGCGCGGCCCGACTCCTGCTGGTAATGCTCCACGGAGCGCGGCGTATTGGCGTGGACCACGAAGCGCACGTTGGAGCGGTCGA
>PMCY01000134.1 GCA_003154255.1 Candidatus Aminicenantota bacterium
ACCAGCTCCTCCCCCGACATCAGGGATTCGTAGGGCTGATTGAAAGTGGCGCCCCACTCCAGCCGGCCTTCTCGGGTGAAGCGCTCGATTTCAGCCCGGCGGTCGGGATGGGTTTCGATGTATTCGCGGAGATTGAGCATGTTCTCCATTACGAACCGGTAGTCGGGATTCCTGCGCATCATCTCCAGGGCCGGGGTGATGCAATGCTCGTCGCGGTACTTGCGGCAGGCGTCGGGACTGTCCATCCAGGCGATGTCCTGGTGGCTCGAGGAGATGATTCCCAGATGATACGGCAAGGGCAGAGACGCCCCGTTTTGCGAGGATGCGGTTTTCTGTTCGGCGCTCATGGATGCTCCTAGGACGAGAAGCGCGGCCAGGCCGAGAATCATGTAACGGGCGGGAGTCCGTTGGATCATGCGGTTCTCCTTGGAAAATACAGTCAGCGGTCCAGGATGGACAGGTCGGGGGCTAAAAGCCGGCGGATGGCCGGCTCGTCCATGTTCTCCGGCGTGGCCAGGAAGACGCCCGTGTCCACCGTCTTCTCGTAAGGCCGGCCGCGCAGATGGTCGACGGCCGTACGGACGCTCCGGTATCCCATCTGGACGGGGTCCTGCAGGACCAAACCGTAGATTTCTCTTTTGGCCAGGGCTTCGATCAGCTTCTTCGACGAATCGAAGCCGACGTGGAAAACCTTGCCGGCTAGGGCGTGGTCCTCGAGAGCCCGGTTGCAGCCGAAGGTGGAGGATTCGTTGGGCGTGAAGATCGCCTCGACGTCAGGAAAGCGGTTGATCAAATTCTCCACCGTTTGATAAGCCGTCTCGGTCGTGATCCCGGCGTATTGGTTGTCGGAGAGAATGGTGACTCCGGGAAATTCGGCTTTCATCGTGTCCAGAAAACCTTGTTCGCGCTTGGTGCTGCCCTCGACGCTGGCTATGACCCGGACCAAGATCGCTTTGCCTCGTCCCTTGAGAAGGGCCCCGATCCTTCGCGCGCCGACTACGCCGCCCTTGTAGTTGTCGGTCGAGATGTAAGCGATGAAATCGTTCCCCTGCAGAGCGGAATTGAAGATGATCGTGGGGATACCCGCCCGTTTGGCCTCGGACACCGGCCGCACCAGGGCCCTGTCGTCCATCGGCGTCAGGACGATGGCGTCGATACCGGCATTGGTCAGGGTCTCGACGATCTGGATCTGCTCGTTGCGGTCGTCTTCCTTGAGCGGTCCCTTCCAGATGATTTCGATACCCAGCTCGCGGGCCGCGGTCAACGCTCCGGCGTGGATGGCTTTCCAGAATTCATGCGTCGTGCCCATCGGGATGACCGCCAGGGTGATCTTCTTGGCGTTTCGCGCGGCCGGCGCGGCCTCGCGGCGGCAGGCCCACAGGCCGGCCAAGAGCGCGAGCGCCGCGAAAGCCGCCAGGAGGAGTGTTCGCGGGCGCGAGAGAAACCGGCGGTCGCATTCGGGCATGCTGGATCAGGTCCTTTCCGGGAGTTGCGAAACCGCTCCATGATTAGCATAACGGCCGGGGCGAGTCAAAGCGGATAGGGGGCCTCATGTATAATGGAAAAAGTCCCAAACCAAGGAGGACACCATGCCCGCGCTCGACTTCGGCGACGGGGTCCGGGAAACGGTCATGCAGGACGGACGCTACCGGATCTTCTGAAAAAGCCCCCCCGGGCGGCGAAAGCCTTGGCCCCAGCTTACCTGCGGTCTTCCTGGGCCCGGCCCGGATCTAAGCCCGTTTCACTTGAAATCGACGATCCTCTGGCCTCGTCCGCCCGCCGGAAGGGTGGCCATGTGCCTAAGCGTTTTCCACTGCTCTGTGCCCGGTTCCCCGCAATTGATCGTATACGCGCCCGCGGCAAAGACCTTGGGCCGGAACGAATCACCCTCGGCCCGGACGGTGTAGANNGTGTCTTGCGGTCGAAGCGGACAATCCCATATCCCGTGGCCCGGTCGTAAAGAAGCGCCGGTTGTCGGCCGGTGACGAGAGGATCGGCCACGGCTGTAACGCTTATGCGGTTCCCGAAAGCGTCTTTGTAGTCGCCGGTATATCGGGGTGCGCCGGGTTTGACGCGAGCGCCGGGCTTCTGGGGAAACCAGCGGCGCGGCCAAAGGTTGGAGATGGCCGGGACACAGACGGCATATCCCGCGTCGGCGAAGCCGTCGACGCCGTATTGGATCGTGCTGGGCAGATGCTGGTCGCCGCAGACATGGAGGGCATACGCTTTGCGGATCTCGCGGAGGGCCGCGTTGCGCCCGGAGGCGGGCCAGCCGTCCGAATCCATGTCCGCGGCCGGGACGTCATCCGGCGGGTACTCGCCAGGCCTGGTGAGGGCCAGTTGAGGAACGCCGTCGTCATTCAGAGTCCCGGCCGGAAGCGTGAAAAGATCCGCCCAGAGCGTCTGAGAGAATACCGCTTTCATCCAGGTACCGCCCGACCAGTCGGCCGCCCAGCTTTTCAGGAACCGGAGCTGGCGCTCGCCGAGGAGCTCGGCCCCCTTGGGATCGGCGTCCTTGTCCGGTTTGAAATCGGGATTTTGGGCCCAGCCGTTGCGGATCTCGCCTTTAGGAAGGAGCGGCGCGGGAGCGGATTTGAACTTGCGGTCTTCGACGACGGCGATGCTCAATCCGGCGTACTGCAGGTCGCAAAAATACACGCCTATCCCCTGCTCGACAGGCGCCGGATCGGCCGGGTCGGGCAAGTGGCTCGTCTGCGTCCGCTGGACCATGTTGACCCAGCGGGCGGGCATTTTATAGCCTCCCGAATCCTGGGCCTCCATTCCGAAGCCGGAAATGGTCGCCTTTCCCCCGGCGCCCCAGACATTGCCGTGGTAGACGTCGTGGTCGTCGGGAATGGTCACCGCGGGATGGTCGCGCAGGAGCCCGCCGAAGGCCCAGCCGAAGAGATACCATTTGCGCAGATAATCGAGGATGGCCTTGTCCACGGGCGCATACTGGGTTCCGTATCCGGCCACGCGCTCATAGATCTGGTCGCCCGAAAAGAACAGGAGATCGGGATCGTGGGCCGCCGCATGCAGGGCCACCTCGGCATGGGGAAACCCGAAATCGTTCTGGCAGGTGAAAGCGGCCAGGACGAGCTTGGCCTTGTCCTTGGGCTCGCGCCGCACCATGCCCGCATAGACGGACGCCGTCCGACCCGATCCGCCCGCCGCCCACTCGTAGACGAGCTGATAGGCGACATCCCGGTCGGAATCCCAACCGGCCAGCCGGAAAGTCGCCGTCCGGGCGTCTGGATCGACGGGCGACTCGGCGGCGTCCGTCCAGGCGCCGTCGGCCTTGCGGATGCGGAGCTTGACGCTCGGCCCGTCCGCCGCGCCGACGGGGGGCAGCTGGGCGGTCATCTTCATGATCCCGCGGCCGAGGGTGTACTGGGCGAACAGGATCGGGCCGAAAGCGCTCTCCTCATGGACTTCGGCCTTGGCCCCGGCGATCTCCCAAGCGCTGAACCAGGCCGCCGGCCCGTCCTCGGGAGTCGCCAGGTCCGGCAGGTGGCTGACCAGGGCGAGATTGCCGGCCAGCGCGGCCGGATCGAGATCGGCTTGCTCGACCTTGGCGATCACGGATCCGTCGCCGATATCGCGCGCTTCCAGGGCCGCGATGCATCGGCCGGCCTCCGGCCGGACGGTTAGAACAAGGTCCAATCCCCCGGCCAAACGGGCCCGTACGGCATTGCGTACGGGCTCCTGCTGTAGCGCTTCATAATCGCCGATGAAAAGATCGCCGTCAATGGAGATTCCGACGTTAAGCCCTTTGCCGTACAGGGCGGCATAGCGGTAGTCGTCGAATTCAGCCTTGGCCCCAACGCGGAATCCGATCCAATTGCGGTCTTGAGAGCCCCGGGTTGCGGCGGTCACGGCCGCCCGGACTCTCAAGGACAAGTCCCCGTTTGCGGGGCCGAGCCGGCGGGTCAGAATATGGACGTTGCGGTCCGACGCAGCCAACAGGCATTCCAGCCGGCCGTCTCTGATCCGCCAATCCTGGAGCCGGTTGGCCCAGTATTCCGGTCCAGCCCAAATCCGCTCGACCCCGGCCGGCCAGGCACTGCGAAAGACCGTCCCTTCGGAAACGGCCGGAGCGGGCAGCGAGGCAAGGAGGAACGCGGCCAGAATCGTGAATCTCGGAAAATCGCGGCGCATCGGTCCGCTCACGGGACCTTCCTGCCGGCCGGAACGGCAGCCGCGCCGGCCATCTTATATAGCCCGAAATGGGCGATTGTCGGGATCGCCCTCGCTTGATCAATCGTCAGGCGGACTTTGAACGCCGCCACCGGGGGAAACCGCAAGAGCCGCTTATATCCGATGGTCGTCCCCTTGGCGAATTCTTTCCAGACCCCTCCGGCTTCCGCTTCGAGGTGGAAGGATTCGACCCGTTGCCCGAGCGCGATATTTTCCTGGAGCATGGCGCAGTCGAAGGTTTTGTCTCCGCCCAGATCGAATTCGATCCAGGACGACCCTCCGTCA
>PMCY01000106.1:0-8686 GCA_003154255.1 Candidatus Aminicenantota bacterium
GGTCCTGGGCCTCCCGCCGATGAACCTGAACGACGCGCTGGCCAGGCCCATGGCCGCCATCTTCAACACGAAGCCGCGCCCGTGGAGCTTTGCCGCGTCGCCCGCGCCGATTCTCTTGGGGACGCAGCTGCCGCTGCCCGCAACGGCGGCCGGCCTGGTCGTGCCGCGGCCGAGGCATGATGCCGCTTACTGGGCGAGGGTCACGAAGGGTATGGATTTTTCCGCCGAGGACCGCTTCGATTTCGCGCATTACAACCGTATTCTCTGGGAAGGGTTGATGGGCGACAAACCCTATCCCGCCGTTTCGACCGGACGGGACCTGCGCGCGAACCGAAAAGAGCTCTTGGCGCGGTACCGTCAGTCTCTGAAGCCCGGCCGCGACTGATCCCAAGGCAGGGCCGCGTCTGCAATGGGGCTGCGTCTACAATTCGCTATGTTTGAGAATTTCGCTCTCGATTCGTCTCAAACATAGCGAATTGTAGATACGGCCCCAAAGAAAATCAGCCGAACAACTTTTTGGTCAGCGCGGCCAGCCGAACGGCGTATTTTTCGCAGCTCTTGAGCGAACGGTCATCGGGCCGTCCCACGGCCACGGGGCCGTAGTGGTCGCCCTGGTGATCGCCCTGGACGATCATGCCGTGGATCAACAGGGCCTTGAGAATGTCCAGGACCGTCGTCTCGTTNNTCGTCGATGAGCTTCTTGAGGGGCCAGGCCATGGTGCCGTAATACGTCGGCGAGCCGAAGATGAGGCAATCATAATCCAGGAGCTCGTCCGGCCGGACGTCTTCAGCCTTTTTCAAGTCGGCCGGCAGGCCTTTTTCGTTCAACACTTCGGCGATCCGGACGGCCATCTTTTCGGTGTTGTGGGAATGGCTGTAATAACAGACCAGCGCTTTGGGCATGATGCGCCTCCTCTCCCTATTTTATCACTCTTTTTTGAAAGATCGGGGTCGTGCCAAAAAANNATGCCCAACGCCATTCCCCGCGGCGCCGTCTTTCTGGGCAAGCGGGAAGTCAATTTCGGCATCGACCGCGACACCATACTCGTGCCGCGCTCGATCGGCCCCCTTCATCAGCTCATCGTCGTCGCCCGCATGAACCCCGTCGAAGTCTACAACATCCGGGTCATTTTCGAGAGCGGCGCCTCCGAAGACTATGGTTTGCGCGAAAAATTGTTCACGACCAGCGACCGGCTGATCGTCGATCTGCCCGGCCACTCCCGCATGGTGCGCGAAGTGATCTTCCGCTACCGCACGCTCAACAACGCCGTCCGCCGGGCCGTCGTCGAGCTCTGGGGGATATAAGCTATTTTCCCGCTGTCAGCTCAAACGCGGCCTCGGTCCCCGGCTTGACCACTTGGGCGCGGGGGAACGTCCGGGCCGCGAAGCCTCCCGCGGTGAAGATCTTGAAAGCCAGTTCGCCCTTGAGCGCGCTGATCTTCACCGTCAGCCGGGCGCCCGTCTTTTTCAGCTCCGCCGTCCCGTAGGCTTGGCCGTTGGACCAGAAGAAGCGGCCGTTCAGAGGAGCGAATTCCAGGGTTTGGGTCACTCCCGAGTAATGGAACCCCGTTAAAGCCAGAGCCGCGCCCCAGGCGATCATGGCCCGGCCGTAATGGTGCCCGCATTCAGCCTCGTCGTAAGGACTGCGTTTCAGTCCGTCATAGCGGGCCCGTATGTCGGCGATCGAGCGCAGCCCTTCGGCCGTCAGGCCTTCATAGAGCATCCCGATGGCCGCCGCATACTCGAAGCCGGTCATGACTTCGGTGAAATAGGGGAAGGGATTGGCCGGACGCCCGTCGGGATAGCTGGCCATGAGCAGGGCGGCCTCATCGCCCAGGGCGAACGTGCGCATGCAGTTGAAATGGTCCTGCATCGAATCCCGGCGGTTGTAGCGGACGACGCTGGACAGCGTCGTCCGGGCGTTTTCGGGCTTGATCAGATAGCCCAGTCCGCAGACGTGGGCCATGAACTGACCGACGAGCTGGTCGACCAGACAGCCGTTGGCCAGCTGGTAATCGGGATGGCTGACGTCGGCCGCGCCCATGCCCACGAGGAGCGGCGGGGCGATGTCTTCCTTGCTCTTGGGCGGCATGACCTTGTGGATGTAATAGCGGCCGTTGAAGAGGTTGGCGTCGACCCAGCGGCTGCCCTTGTCGAACAGCGTCCGGCAGGTTTTGGCGAAGGCCGCGTCACCCACGCCCTTGGCCATCTCCTCGCCCCCGCGCAGGGCGCCCAGATACCATAATCCCATCTGCGGGTTCGGTCCGTAGTATTCGACGTCCATGGTGTTATGCTGGCAGCCTTCCATGACCCCGTCCCTGTCGGCGTCCCAGCCGCCGGGGATCCAGCAGAATTCCAGGGCTTTCCGGACCTTCGGCCAGAGCGAGCGGAGAAAGGCGGTGTCGCCCGAGAGCTGCCAGTCGCGGTACATCTTCATGATGCAGCCCATCTGGCCGTCCGCGGCGGCCTTGCCCCAATGGGGCTCGGTCAGGGGCAGCTTGACCCGGAAGCTCATCAGGCCGTCGGCCTCCGTCTGCGACCCGAATTCAACGGTCCGCATGGATCGGCTGAGATCCCCGAACAGGAAGGCCGTCGACTGTTCGTAGTTCCAGACGTGGGTGCAGGAGCCCCAGCAGCAGCCGTCCTTGTCGTTGCAGCCCTCCCAGGCATAAAACTTGCCGTCCTCGGTGCGGAAGCAGGTCTGGGTGCGGAGCGTGCTGAGGTTGAAGAGCGCCGCCTCCTTGACCGTCGCGGGCAGGTCGCTCTCCAGAAAGGCGCGGACGAAGGCCGCCGTATCGGCTTCCAGCTCGGGCAGGCGGGGGACGGTCTTGTCCGCCGCATCCCAGGCTTGCGGATAGGCCAGGGTGTAGTAATTCCGCAGGGGCTTGGAGGCCCAGGCGGTGCGGTTGGGGAAGCTCCAGGTGATGTAGAAGGGGAAAGACCGGACGCCGTGAGCCGGCACGCGGGCCTGGACGGCCAGCGAAGCCCGGGGCTCGTCGCCCTTGGCTTCGCGCTCGGAGAGGCGGCCGTCGTCCCGGAAGTCGTCCCAGAAATCGAGAAGCGATGTGCCCCAGCCCGCCTCGAGCCAGGACGTACGGCAGGTCGCGTCTTCAGAAAGGGGAACGGTCAGGGCCATGGTACCCCAGGTCTCGGCGTCCGAAGGGGCCGTTTCCGATTTCATGAACAGCCCCTGGACGGCCTGGCCCTTGCGGAAGACATTGCGGTTTTTGGAGGGGACGACCTTGACGCCGTCACGGCCGATGAAGTTCTGGATCGTGCCGCAGACGGAAACGGTGAGTTCCTGGTCGGTCGTGTTGATGATTTCGTAGGTGAGAACGGCGATGGGGATGCCGCTTCTTTCCGCGTCGGTGGGGATGAGCGGGTTCCAGCCTTTGATGCGGACTTTGATCGGCAGATCGGGGTCGGATAGATTGACGATGCCGAAGGGGTAGGAAGCGTCGAACGAGGCTTCCCGGAATGCGGGAAGGTTCGGGTTGTTGGCTTTATTGACTCCGCTGGCGCCCTCATATTGATACAGTTCCACCGGACCTTGGAGGGCGCGTATCTTGACCGGGCCCGCGGCGGGCTTGACCCAGACGGCGAAGAACGGGGCGCCGGGGGCGAAGCCCTTGGCCGGGCGGTTCATGATCTCCCAATCGCGAAGGTCGCCGCGCCCGCCCAAAGAGATCGTCCCCGTCCCGATTCCTCCGAGGGGCAGGGCAATCTGGGCGATGTGGGCCTGGTCGTAGTGTTTCAGCATCGGCCATGCGGGTGCAGAAGGGTCGGCGGCGGGGCCCCCGGGCTTTGCCTGGGGAGCCGCGGCGGCGAGAATGAAAAAGGCCAAAAGAAACATGGCTGCGCGATTTTTTATAGGCATGGAGCCCTCCGCATGGGAATGGCTGGATATATAGTGAGGTTCGTCTTTTATGTCAACCGTGTTTTCATGAGGCGTCTGAAGTATTTCAAGCGTCTGACGGCCGACGTCTCCGCCAGTCGGCGGAAGAATTAAAAAACTTGCACCGGCCCGCGTCTTTGCCCCTGGGGGCCGATCTCTTGAACACCAGCAGGGCGTCGCTGACCGGGCGTTCGCCGGCCGCGTCCGAGGGGCTGTTGACAACCCGGGCGCGCCTGCCGTGGCATCGCGCCCGTTAGCGTTTCCTCTCCGCTCGCCATTTCCCGCCCCCGTCGGGGAGAGTGCCCTCCAGCCTGTCGCCCGAGGCGACCCGGCCCTTGGCGATTGAGCCGTCGGGCAGCCGGATTTCGACCAGGGTCCCGTCGATCTTATAAGATCCCTGCTCCTCGTTCGACTGGGCGGCCTTGATAACGCCGGACGCCGCCGTGCCGACGAAGCGGATCGATTCGGATGAAGTCGAACCGTCGGCAAAAGTTCCGGTCATGATCCAGACGCCGGCGTTATCGAATTTGGGATCAAAAAGAGCGGGCTGGTCATCGACTTTCTTGGCCGGTTCCGTCCGGCCGGTGTTCTCCGTCCGGCTTTTTTCGAGGTCCTTTTTATAGAGGATGGCTTCGGTCGGACACTCCTCGATGCAGGCATCGCACTCGATGCATTCGCCGTTGTCGATCACGGCTTTCCCGTTCTTGAGCGCGATGGCCTCCACCGGACAGACTTTGACGCAATCGCCGCAGCCCGTGCATTTATCCTTGAGAACGGTGAGTCCCGGCTCCTCCTTTTTTTGCTGCGCCCGCAGGAATGTCCCGCCCCCGGCGGCCAGGAATGGACAGGCCCAGGCCGCCGTTTTAAGGAATGCGCGTCTTTTGATTGTTCCCATGATCACTCCTCCTTGAGAAGCGGCGCCGAGAGCGGGCGCCTTTTTCCTTATTTTGCGAGGCTAATATAGCACGAAAGAATTCTCCAAAGCATCCCGGCCGGGGACTTAACAAAATTTTCCAAAAGCCGTACAATTGAACTTTCATGGGATGGGCTTGGCCCATCCCAAGGAGCTTATCATGGTGACTACGCTGATCGTTTATGCCTCCAATCACGGCTTCGTCCGCAATTGCGTGGATCGGCTGGCGGCCCGGCTCGACGGCCGGGTCATGTCCGTGGATCTCAAGAAGGATTCCAATCCCGATCCCGGCAATTACGATGCCGTGATCGTCGGCGGCTCGATCCACGCCGGGCATATCCAGAAATCCGTTCGCCGTTACCTCGACCACCGGGCCGGCCTGCTCCAGACCAAGAAGCTGGGGCTCTTCCTCTGCTGCATGGAGGAAGGGGAGAAGGCCGAGAAGGAATTCAAGGACAGCTATCCGGAGGAGTTGATCAGCCACGCCGCCGCCACTGGAATCTTCGGCGGAGAATTCGATTTCGACAAGATGAATTTTCTGGAGAAAGCGATGGTCAAGAAGGCCGCCGGCATCACGGCCGGCGTGACCAAGCTGCGCGAGGATGAGATCGAAAAATTCGCCAAGACGATGGAGGGCTGAGGCCTGTTTAGAGAACTTTAAAATTCCCTGTCGCTTTCAGACTCCCGTCCACGAAAATCTCCAGCCGGTAATCGCCACTGGCCAGCACCTCGCCCGCCTCCGGGATCAGGCTCTCTACCGAGCCCATCAGCCGGGCCTCGGCAGGGCCTTCCCAATGCTCGGCCCGCCCCAACCAAAGCTGCTCGATCCAGAAAACCTGACCGGGCGCCCGGAGATAGACCCTGCGGACGATGGACTGGCCTTTTTCCATTCCCTTGAGCTCGAAGAGGAAGGGCGCCCGGCCCGTGCCCCGTTTGTAGGCCTCGGCCGCCGGCGTACTGATGATATTGCCGGCGCCGTCACGCACCGGGGCGACGAATTGCGGCGTGGTGATGGTTGACTTGACCTCGGCCGGCCGGGGCTTGTTCAGGACGGCCAGGCACACGGCCGCGTCTTTCAAGCGGGCGATCATGGCCGGCAAGCCCTCGACGGGCCGGACCTCGTTGAACCGCTCCAGGTTTTTAATGATCGTGCGGATGCTCATCGAATCCGCACCGAGCGGCTTGCGCACGGCGAAGTCGATGGCCTCCTCGGTTTCCTTCCGCGCCTCTACGGCCCGTCCGGCGTGCAGCAGCGAGGCCGCCCGGACCAGACCGATGGCGAACTTCTGTTCGGGAATGAGGACCAGCGCCTGGTCCATATCGGCCACGGATTCCGCGTAACGCCCGCGAAGGAAATCCACGAAACCCTTGGACCAATGCGTGTAACCCTCCGTTTTGCCGGCCTGGATGGCCCGATCCAGATCAGCGGCTGCTTTCTCCAGCTCGCCTTTGCCCAAGTCCCCGGTCCCGGTGAAAAACTGCGCTTCGCCCAGGACGGAATGGATCCGGGCCCGGAGAAGGACCGCGGCCGGGTAGGCGGCGTCGACGGCCAGTATTTTGTCGATTTCAGCGCCGGCGTCCCGCGCATAGGACGCGGCCAGTTTCGTGTCGCCGCTGAAATTGATGACCATCTGGGCGGTCAGGGCCCCGGCCGAAGCCCGGGCCACCCCCCGGATGGAATCGTTCGTATGCCCGTGCCATTGCTGCATCGTCGTATAGGCGGAAACAGCCAGAACGGCCGTGACCAGGGCCGCGCCCGCCCCGGCCATGACGAAGCGGATGTGCGCGATCAGGACAAGCGAGAGGGTCAACAGGAACACGGCCACGGCCATGATGGCCAGCCCGGCCGAATAGGCATCGCTTTTTGAGGTCCAGAAGGCGCCTTCGGCCCACTTCTGTTCCTGGTGCTCGAAAATCTCCGTGGCCGGGATGGAAACGTGGTCCAGCACGTATTGGAAGAAATTGAAAAGCCCGTATCCGGGCGTAAAATAGGGCGCTTGGGTCACGTTCCCCTGGCCCAGGATCAGGGCCTGGCTCTTGGCCAGGCTTTCCCGCATCATCTTGTAAAAAACGGCGTTCGTTCCGCCGCCGGCCATGTTCTCGTAGACCTGGGCCTGCATCATCAGGCCGCTGACTTCCTGATAGCTGTTGATCAGGTCTTTTTCGACGGCCGCATCCCAGTACGACCGGCCCAAGTGAGTCAGATATCGGATCCCCAGCAGGCGGCCGTCACGGGTGGCCGCCGCCCCGCGGCCGGAGGCCCGGACGTTGAGGATGACGATGAAACTCGTCACAAAGGTCAGGCCGGCCAGCAGAAGCGTGACCGTCGTTCTGAAGTGGTGCTCGTCGTGGATCCAGGTTTTCCAGCCCCGTTTGGGCGCCGTGGGGGAAGCCGGAGGCTTCGAAACGTTGGTTTCGCTCATGATGCGGCCGCGAAAAAGATCCGCCAGGCCGCGGCCCCAGTCCCAGCCAGATAAAACAGGATCCCCAGGGTCGTCCAAAGGCTTTTAAGCCGCAGTTCGGTTTTAAGCCCGACGGTGAAAAAGAAGATGGCCGCCGTGAACAAGGCGTTGAGCGAAATCAGAAAAAGGGCCTCCTTCCTTTTAGCCTCGGCCCGGGCCGTGAAGGGCGCCGGATCGAGGGTCTTCTCGCTTTCGGCCTGGGCGCGGACCATCGCATGGTATTTCTCGGGGTCGAAGGTCACCCGCCCGTTTACGGTCTTAAGGAAATCGAGGTTAAGCTGGGAGGCCCGGGCTTTGGCCCGCATGCTTTCGCCCTGCCATTCGTCCAGCCATCGCTCGGGCACGGCCGGATTCCGGAAGGCCTCCTCTCTGATGGCCTTGGCGTTGTCCCGGTGGAGCTGGAATTGGCGGGCCGCCGTCTGGAAGCTGAAGACGTCGGAGCCGATGGTCATCTCGGTCGCGGCCTCGTCAAGCGCCGCGCCTATGGCCCGGCCGTCGGCGCCGGAGGCGGCGCTCCCGACGCGCGAGGCGTGCCACGAGATTAGGGCCCCGGTCGTGGCGGCCAGGGCGATGAGGATAGAGAGGACCGTTTTGAGGGCATTTTTGGGTTCCGGTTCGGGCATCATCTTTCCTTTCGCTCGGACGAAGGCATGCGATTCGGAGGCGGATCGGTGAATATTATGCCAAAGCGCGTCGAGAAATGTAAATGACCGGATTTTTTCCACTCTCTGAAAATGCTATGATTCGAAAGGCATGAGCCGGCCTCAACCCGAAAACATTCTCCTCAAAGCGTCCGCCGGATCGGGCAAGACGCACGCCTTGGCGCTGCGGTTCCTGAAGTTTGTTCTTGAATCCGCGGATGGGCGAGGCGGCGTTTCCGGACCGAACCTGCAGAACATCCTGGCCATCACCTTCACCAAGAACGCCGCCCGGGAAATGAAGGAGCGGATTCTGGGGTGGCTCAAGGACGCCTATTTCGGGGACTCCACGAGGATCGGCCAGCTCCGGGTAGAGATCGACGTCTCCGCGAAAATCCTGCCCCGGCGGGCGGGGGAGGCGGTCGAACGGATCCTGGCCGAGTACACCGATTTCCAGGTCGAGACGATTGACGGTTTCATGGCCAAGATCTTCAAGGCCTCGGCGGTCGACCTGGGTTTCCCGCCTGATTTCGAGATCGTCCTCGAGCATGCCGAGCTCATCGAATACGCCTTCTACCGTTACCTGCGTACAATCCGGGGCCGGACCGAGGAAGCGGCGATCTTCCGCGAAATCCTCGATTATCTCCTCCTTTATCAGGACGCGGACGCGGCGTTCGCTTGGGATCCGACGGGTCCGATCCTGGAAAAGCTGACATCATTCTACGGCCGGCTGACGTCCCAGCGGGGCGAATTGGTCATCGACAAGCTGGACAAGGAA
>PMCY01000106.1:8713-10222 GCA_003154255.1 Candidatus Aminicenantota bacterium
CGCGGAGGCTTTCGACCGCGTAGCGGCCCTCTGGCGGGAACTGGAGAAATCCGTCCAGGCCTACGGCGGGCTCTATGCCCGGGATTTCTTTTCGCCCTATCTGAAGGCCTATCAGGCGTTGGCCGCGACGCTCGACCGGGTCAAGCGCCGGCAGGGCATCGTCTTCATCGAAGACATGAACAAGCAGCTGGCCCGGTACCTGGACGCCGGGATCGTCCCCGACATCTATTTCCGGCTTGGCGAGCGTATCGATCATTACCTGATCGATGAATTTCAGGACACCTCGCCCATCCAATGGATGAACCTGCGGCCGCTCATCGAGGAATCGCTGAGCAAGGGCGGAAGCCTGTTCGCCGTCGGCGATACCAAGCAGGCCATCTTCGGCTTCCGGGACGCCGATTTCCGGATCATGAAGCGGCTGGAGGGGGGGCGAAATGAGTTCCCTTCGGCCGAGATCCGGGTCGATGAGCTGAAAAAGAATTACCGCAGCGGCGAGGTTCTTCTCGAATTCGTCAAGAAGATTTTTCAGAGCGAATCGGAATACACGGAAACGGCCCGGCTCAGCGGGTTGAACGAGTTCCATCAGGAAGTGGTCGAGGACAAACGCGGTGCGGGATATTTCGAGTATGTCCTCCTCGAAAAAGAGGCCGAGGACGGGGATGGTGAGGCGGAAGACGGCCAAGCCGGGGAGACGGGGGACACGCCAGAGAAAATGGAACGAGCCCCTGACGGAGAACATGGCTCCGGCGACGAACCGCCGGAAAAAGCCAAAATCCAGGCCTTGATCGCCGATCTCGTCCGGCGCGGTTATGCATACTCCGACATCGCCGTCCTGACCTACAAGAACGAATCCGTCGTCGATGTCGCGGCCTGGCTGAACGAGATGCCGGACCCGCACAATCCGGACCGCCAAGGGGTCCCTTTCATCCCTTTCAGCAGCTTGGACATCCGCGGGCGGAAGATCATCGTCGAAATCCTGGCCCTGCTGCGCTTTCTGGATTCCCCGCCCGACGATCTGTCTTTCGCGGCCTTCCTGCTGGGGGATGTTTTCGCCGGGCCCGCCGGCGAGGGGATCGCCTCCGAGGACCTGCGCCGCTTCCTCTTCGAAGTCGGGCGGGCGGGCGCCCCGGTCTACACGATCTTCCGCAGGCGATTCAAAGACGCCTGGGACCGCCTTTTCGAACCCTTGTTCAAGGCCGTCGGTTTTTATCCGCTCTACGATCTTGTCGTATCGATCTACCGGGCCTTCGACCTCTTCCGGCGCTTTCCCGGCGAGGAGGCGGCCCTGGCCAAGTTCCTGGAAACCATCAAAAATTTCGAAGGGCGGGGCCGCAACGACCTCCGGGAATTCCTGGATTTCACGGGTGCCGCCGGCGGCGAGGGTTGGACGATCGACGTCCCTTCGGAGATCGACGCGATTAAGATCATGACCATCCACAAGGCCAAAGGCCTGGGCTTCCCCGTGGTGCTCCTCCTGCTCTATGGTGAGAAATGGATCGCCCCGGATTT
>PMCY01000106.1:10306-11339 GCA_003154255.1 Candidatus Aminicenantota bacterium
CCACCGGTCCGGCGCCGGACCAAGGAATTCCAGGGCCGGCCCGCTCCCGCCGAACGCTCCGCCGGTCCCTTCGAGCTTCCTCCCAATCTGCGCGACTCGCTGAATTACCGGAACCGCCGGCGCGGCGAGTTGGCCCACCGCATTCTGGCCGGGCTGGAATTCATGACGGGAAGTTGGGAGGAGGCCTTGGCCGCGGCGGTGAACACCGTCCGTCCGGCCGATGCGGAGGCCGGGCTGTACGCCGAGATCGCCGAGACGCTGGCCCGCAACCTGGGCGGGTCGCCGATCGCCGGATTTTTCGAGCCCCGCCCGGGCCGCCGGGTCATGCGTGAGCTGACCTTCTGCGACGCGCAGGGACGGGCCTTCCGGATGGACCGCGTCGTGATTGATCCGGACGCCGTTCACATCATCGATTACAAGACCGGAGCGGACGGAGCCGGCGGGTTTGGCTCCGCGGACAATGGCGTCCGGGCCCGTCTCGAGGAATCCGACCGGGAGCAGGTCCGCGCCTATATCCGGATCGTCCGGGACATCTTCCCCGGGCGGGCCGTCCGCGGAATTCTGGCCTATGTGGACCGCCGGAAATGGGAGACGCTGGAATGAGCCTGGAATTCGTCTCTCCCAGAACGGGGCTGATCGCCTCCGTGGCCGGGCGGCTCCGCGCCGACGGAAAGGACTACTCCCGCCAGTGGGTTGTTTTCCCTGAACGCCGGCCTTCTTATTACCTGCGCAAGGCGCTGGCGGAACGGGAGAAAAGCGGCTTCATCCCTCCCCGCAGCGGCTCAATCGAGTCGTTTATCGACCAGGCGTACGGCGAGCGGATGGGGCGGCGGGACCGCCTGATCGACGCCCTCGACGCCGTGGCCATCCTGTTCGAGATCCACCGTGGCGCCCCCAGCCGGCTGGGGCGGGAGCATTTCCTGACCGCCGATCAATTTTTTCCGCTGGGGACCAAACTGTTCCGGGACCTGGAGGAATTGCAGGCCGCGTCGGTGACCCGGGACGAGCTGCGGGAGTCGGATTTGTGGGGCGA
>PMCY01000106.1:11368-11927 GCA_003154255.1 Candidatus Aminicenantota bacterium
CCCGGGCCGAAGCCCGGCTCATCCGGACCATGCGGACCTGGGACAAATTCGATCTTTTTTTGATGGCGGGGAGGGGGATCGAAGAGGTGCTGAACCGGCTAGGGGCGAACGATCCGGAGACGCGGGTCAGGGCCATGCAGACGGACGCAGGGGACACAACCGGGATTCCGCAGCCGCCGGAAATCGAAATCATCAAGAGCCCGGATACGCATGGGCAGGTTTTCGCTCTCAACCGGGCTTTGGCGCCGCTCTTGGCCGACCGGGCCCGGCTCAACGAACGCGCCGTCATCGTTTTGCCGGCATCCGAAACGCTCTTCCCTCTTTACCAGCAGACCCTGGCGGCGTTGACGCCCGAGGAGTTCAACATCTCGCTCGGTTACCCGCTGTCCCGGACGCCGATTTACAGTTTCTTTGATAAGCTGCTGGAGCTCGTCCAGTCGATGGACGAGGAGGGCCGCGTCTACTCCCCGCATTATCTGCGCTTCGTCCTGCATCCCTATACGAAGAACATCCATTTTCCCGGCCGCGACCAACGGGCCGATTTCACCCGTATCCTCTT
>PMCY01000106.1:12013-18977 GCA_003154255.1 Candidatus Aminicenantota bacterium
TTCCATCCCTACGCCGAGGCCTTTATGGCCCAGCTCGACGCATTAGGCCGGTCGCTGCTGGGAGCCACGGCCTTCACCGATTCGGGAAGTTATTTCAATCTCTTCCGCAAAGTCGTTTCGGCCGGAACGGTGCCGTTTGAAGGAACGCCGCTTCACGGCCTGCAGGTGTTGGGCTTCTGGGAGACGCGCGGCCTGCCTTTCGAGGACGTTTTCATCCTGGACATGAACGAAGACATCCTGCCGGCTTCCCAGCGGGCCGATTCACTGCTGCCCTTCGCCGCGCGGCGGGCCATGGGTCTGCCGACCTACCGGGACAACGAACGACGCATGGAGTACTACCTCGATACCCTGATCCGCGGGGCCCGGCGGGTCCACATGATCTTCGTCGAGAACAACGACAAGGAGCGCAGCCGCTTCGTAGAGAAAGCCCTCTGGGAAAAGCAGAAGCGGACCGGCGAAAAACGGGCTGAGAACTTCGTCCGCACCGTCCGTTACGAAGTGGCGCTCCGGGCGGCCCGGCCCGCGCCGGTGGAAAAGAGCGCCGAAGTCGCCGCGTTCCTGCGGGGGTTCACATATTCGGCGACGGCCCTCGACAACTACCTCAAGTGCCCGCTCCAATTCCACCATACGTACGTCCTGGGCCTGCGGGAAAAGGAGGACATCGGCGAGGGCCTGGAAAAGAAGGACATCGGCACGTTCGTCCATTCCATCTTGGAGGAGTATTACGGCCGGTTCGCCGGGCGGGTGGTGCGCGCCGCGGACCTGAACCTGTCCGAAATGGCCGCCCTCATCGACCGCCGGTTCCGGGAGGATTTCGGCGCCGATTTAAGCGGCGGGCTTTACTTGATGAAGATCCAGATGCAGAGCCACTTAAAGGAGTTTCTGACCGATTACCAGGTTCGGATCATCGAGGCCCTGGAACGGGACGGAAAGGAGCTGCGCATCCTGGGCCTGGAGAAGAAGATCGGCGCCGAATATCGGAGCTTTAAGTTGACGGCCAAGATCGACCGCACGGAGATGCGCGGCGGCGATTTTCATGTGCTCGATTACAAAACCTCGGCCAAGACGAAGTACCTGGGCATCGATTTCCGCAAGCTCGCCTTGGAGGACCGGACCTCCTGGACGAAATACGTCCAAAGCCTCCAGCTGCCGCTCTATGGTCTCATTCTCTCGCGCGTCCTGAAGCCGGGCGAGCTGGGGATTGGATCCGCCGGTTCCCCGGGCGCCGCGGCCGGGGGGGCGGACTCCGTCCCGCCTTTCCTGGCCCCGGAGAAAATCAACGGGCAGTTCGTCATGCTGGGCCGGAACCGCCTCAGCCCGCGGATCGAATACTCGGCCTATCGGGGCGATAAAATGTTCCGCGATTGGGAAAAAGAAATCGCCGATCCGAAATCGAAGCCCGACCGGATCGCGGCCGCCCGGGCGGAACGCCTGGCCGAATGGCTCCGCCGCATCGCTTTAATGGAGGAGATCATCGGCCGCCTCCTGGCGGAGATCGCTGATCCGGGCATCCCCTTCGACCCCTCCCGGCGGCGCGAGCGGGCCTGCGATTATTGTTCCTTCAGAGTCATCTGCGGAACGAGCGGAAGCCGGGTACAGGGTTGATGATCGTCCGGCGCGGATCACACGCGTGGAACCGGGGCGTTTCTACTTTTTGGCCTCGGCGGCCGCCAATTCAGCGTCGAAATTCTTGTTCGTCCACTTCAGCGGCAGTTTGCCGTATTCTTTGAACTTGGTTTCCTTCTCGTAGATGACTTCTTTGATGATCCACTTTCCGCCGACGGCTTTGTCATTGGGGGTCATCGTCTGAAGCTCGATCTTCGCGCCGGGCTCAATGGGCGAGATGTCGGAGTAGCCCATGTCGCGCTTCGAATCGGGGATGGCGGCGCCGGCTTCGTCGTAAAAGAGGATGACGCCTTTGAGCAAAGACACCGGGCAATCGCTGACGTTGGTGACCGCGACGGTGAATGTCGGCGCGACCGGGCTGATCCCGCGCGAGAGGTCCCCGACTACGACCGGGGCCTTCCCCTCCTGGATCAATTGATCGATCGGCGTCGTGCCCGCCGGCGCCTTTTTTTCGCCTTTGCCGCAGGCCGCCATGCCGGCCAGAAGAAGAACGACGGCGATAAGCGCTGGGGATACCATTTTCCTCATGGATTTTCCCTCCTCCGGCTGATAATTCCATTTGATTCATAATCCAGCTCCCTGAAAAAGTCAATGCCGCGTTCCCCCGGCCCAGGCCATTCCGGTCGACTATCCCCGGCCTTGGTTTTCAGGTACAGTAGATGCCCGCCCGCGCTTAGGAGAAGGACCATGGAATATCGGAAACTGGGATCGTCGGGGCTGAAAATCTCGGCCCTGTCCATCGGTACCTGGATCACGTTCGGCGACCAGATCGATGAAGAGGCCGGCGCGGCCTGCCTGAAGGCGGCTTATAACGCCGGGGTCAACTTTTTCGACGCCGCCGAAGTCTATGCCGCCGGCCAGGCCGAGACCATGCTGGGATCCATTTTACGGAATTTCGGGTGGAAACGCGCGGACCTTGTCGTCTCGACCAAGATNNGACGCCTCGCTCCGCCGCTTGCAGATGGACTACGTCGACCTCCTCTTTTGTCATCGCCCCGACAAGGAAACCCCCGTCGAAGAAACCGTCCGGGCCATGACCCACATCGTCAATCAGGGCAAGGCCTTCTACTGGGGGACAAGCGAATGGAGCGCCGAACAGATCCGGGAGGCCCACGGCGCGGCCCGCCGGGAGCATCTCGTTCCGCCGACCATGGAACAGCCCCAGTACAATATGTTCCACCGGGAGAGGGTCGAGAAGGAATATGCCGGCCTATATCACGATTTCGGGATGGGGACGACCGTCTGGAGTCCCCTCAACAGCGGGTTTCTGACCGGCAAATACGCCAAGGGCGTTCCGGCCGGATCGCGCCTGGCCTTGCGCGACTACGAATGGCTCCGCAAGCGCTTCGAAGGTCCCGAAGCTCTGTTGAAAATCGGAAAAATCAAGAAGCTGGCGGCCCTGGCCGGCGGATTGGGAATCACCCTGCCCCAGCTGGCCATCGCCTGGTGCCTGAAGAACAAGAATGTCAGTACGGTCATTACCGGCGCATCCAAACCCGAACAGGTCGTCGAGAACATGAAGGCCCTGGATGCCGCCCGGTACCTGGATGAAGCCATCCTGGCCCGGATCGATAAGATTCTCGGAAACAAGCCCGCGCCGGAGCCGGATTTCCGGAAAATGTGACCATCGGATTGACTTTAGGAACCGCTGAACTTATCTTTTAGCCTCATCGAACGATAATGAACGGACAACGGATGGTTATCGGTTTTCGCCGCCCGGTTCTTGGCGGCTGGGGCTTCTTGGTCCTGGCTTTCATCCCCCTGGCGGTTCTTTTTCCTTTGCTCGTCTGGCCTCTGCTGTTGTCCTGCGCCGTCCTTTTAAGCCTCGGCCCGGCTCGGGCCGCGGAGTCCTTCCCCTCCGCCAGGATCGGACTTCGCGCCCGCGGCACGCGGCCCTTCCGCGCCCCGCCCCAGGCCTGACCTCCTCCTCTCCGTCCTTCTCCATCCAGCTCAAAAGGAGGTCCTCGCTATGTTCATAAAGAAAATACGCCGGGCGATCGGCAATCCCGTCGAGATCGATCTTCGGGAATATTCTGCGATTGTCGATGAGATCAAGCGATGCCATAAGGCGAATCTGTCCGATTCCGATATCCGCGAACGGGCCCGATCGATCCGGGACGAAATGAGCAGTCAGGATGCATCCGATCCTCGGCCGCTCCGGTTCGAGATCCAAGTCTTCGCCCTGGTCCGCGAGGCCGCCCGCCGGGCCCTGCGGATCGATCCCTTCGACGTTCAAATGATCGCCGGTCTGGCCATGGCCCGCCGCCGCATCGCCGAATTGCCGACCGGCGAGGGCAAAACTCTGGCCGCCGTTTTTCCGGCTTGTCTTCATGCCTTGGCCGGACGGGGCGCTCATATCCTGACCTTCAACGACTACCTGGCCCGGCGCGACGCCCGCTGGATGGGGCCGGTCTTCGAGCNNGGCCGATGTGACCTATGCGACGGCCAAAGAGGCGGGCTTCGATTTCCTGCGCGACCGGATCGCCGACGAACGCGGCGCGCTTGTCCACCGCCCCTTTCATTTCGCCCTGGTCGACGAGGCCGATTCCATTCTCGTCGACGAGGCCCGGATACCGCTGGTCATTTCCGGCGCTGATGACCGCGCCGCCTGGGATGCCCGCCGCATGGCCGCGCTGGTCAGGGATCTGGCTCCGGCCCGCGATTATGAAACGGACGGGGAGAATCGCAACGTTTTCCTGACCGAGGCCGGCGCGGACCGGACCGAAAAAGTCCTGGGCGTCGCCGATCTATACGCCGCGGAGAACCAGCGCCTGCTCGAGGCGGTGTATTGCGCCCTGCATGCCGAGGCTCTCCTGCGCCGTGACATCGACTACATCGTCCGCGGCGGCCGGATCGAAATCGTCGATGAATTCACCGGCCGGGTCGTGGCCAATCGCCACTGGCCGGACGGCCTCCAGGCCGCGGTCGAAGCCAAGGAGGGGCTGGCCCGCAAGACCGAGGGCCGCATCCTGGGCTCGATCACCCTGCAGCATTTCTTCCGCCTCTATCCGGCGCTCTGCGGCATGACGGCGACGGCCCGCTCGGCGGCCCACGAATTCAAGGAATTCTACGGTTTGGACACGACGATCGTGCCTCCGCATGCGCCCAGCGCGCGCCGGGATTTTCCGGACGAAATCTTCACCCACCGCGCCGCCAAGCGCCGGGCGCTGGTCGGGGAGATCCGGCGCGTCCATGCCGCGGGGCGGCCCATCCTGGTCGGCACGGCCAGCGTCAAGGAATCGGAAGAGCTGGCTTCGGAGCTCGGGGCCGCCGGTGTTGTCCTTCAGATCCTGAACGCCCGCAACGACGAGCTCGAGGCCGGGATCATCGCCGAGGCCGGGCGGCCCGGCGCGGTCACGATTTCCACCAATATGGCCGGCCGGGGAACGGACATCAAGCTGGGCGGGGCGGACGAAAGCGGGCGGGAACGGGCCCTGGCCCTGGGCGGGCTCTACGTCATCGGTTCCAATCGGCACGAAACCCTGCGCATCGACCGCCAGCTGCGCGGACGCGCCGGACGCCAGGGCGATCCCGGCTCGACACGCTTCTTCATCAGCCTCGAGGACGATCTTTTCGAACGCTACGGTTTGACCAAGATGTTCTTCAAGCGGCACCGCCTGGCGCCCGGTCCGGACGCCGTGCCCTCCGGTCCCCTCCACCGGGAGATCGAGCACGCCCAGCGGGTCATCGAGGGCCAAAGCTTCGACATCCGCCGCTCGCTTTATAAATATTCGTCGCTCCTGGAGCTTCAGCGAGGGCTGATCCAGGCCAAGCGCGATGAAGTTTTGCTGAACGCCGCCGGTGATCCGGGGCCGGGCTTGTTCGCCGAAAGAGAACCCGAGCTCTTCGCCGCGGCGGCGCGGCGTTTCGGGGCCGGCCGGCTGGCCGATTGGGAAAGGAGGCTGACCCTTTTTCATCTGGATCGTTGCTGGTCCGAGCACCTGGCCTGGATCCAGGACACCCGGGAAAGCATCCACCTGGTCAGCCTGGGCGGGAAAACTCCGATCGACGAATTCCAGAAAGCGGCGACCGCGGAATTCTTCGAATTGGAGAACCGCATCGCGGATGCGGTCGTTGCCGAGATGGCCGCGCTCATTCAAAAAGACGGCGCTTCGGTCCAGGACCTGGAGCGCCTCAAGGGGCCGTCCTCGACCTGGACCTACCTGGTCAACGAAGACCAGTTCGGATGGGGAATGGAGTTCCTTAAAGGGAAGAATATCGGATTCGCCGCGATGGCCATGGCGGCTTACGGGCCGCTGCTCATGCTGGTCTTGATGATGCAGAAATTCCGAAAAAAGAAGAAACCGCCTGCCGAGGTCAACCCGCCTGTCGGGCCAGGCTGACCTTGAGCTCCAGCTTGATAGGTTCGGAGCCTTTGCCGCCCACGTCGCCGCCTCGCTCCGAGCCTCCCCGGCCGCCCCGCCCTCCCATTCCGCCCATTCCCCCGCGGCCGCCGTATCCGCCGCCCATTCCGCCGCCGGGGGGCATCATGTCTCCGCTCCGCCCGGGCATCTCCCTATCCACGTCGGGAGTTTCGAAAGAGATTCCGATGATTTTGCCGGGCGCGGCGCCGACGGCGACCGGAGCATCCGGCCCCTTGACCATCGGGATCTTGAGCTCATAGACGAAAAAGCCGTTGCGATTCTCCAGGGCCACTTCAATGCCCTTCAGCTCCTCTTTTTTAAAGCGCTGGACAGCGTTTTTCTCCGGACCCAGGATCTCGATCTGGTCGCGGTCGATGACGGGTGGGCGCCCCGCCTCGCCGCGGTCGCCGCGTTCACGCCGGCCTTCGGGATTGACTTCCCCCATGTCGAAGCTCATGCCGATCGGGTATTTGACGCCCAGGACGCGGCCGGTTCCTCCTGAAGGGTCGAACCAGACGATAAAGCCGCGGCGAATGACCGGCGCCACGGCCCGAGGGTCGGCCACTTGAAGGCAAACGTAGATGTTTTCGGCGTCGTTGCGCACGCCGACGAAAACAGGCTGTTTGTCGATGGAATACAGCGCACCCTGCCAATCGTCAATTTTGCCGTCGATCATCACATCGGTCTTTTTCCACAGGCTGGCCAGCTCGATCGAACCGCAACTGGTCGAAAGGACCGTCAAAGCGATAAGAACAATCACGGCATATCGTCTCATGGGATTCTCCATTACGTCCTATTATAACTTAGACACAGGTCCATTTCGTTTCCTTGGAGATCAACATGTCGGCGGGTCCTGCCTGCTCCGGCACCTCCGGATTCCGCTCGCTCCACCCATCCCCCGGTGGGGCCCTTCCGCGAGCGGAATCCAGAGGCATCCGTCGCGTCACCCGCTCAAATTATAAATATTCGTCCCT
>PMCY01000188.1:0-5273 GCA_003154255.1 Candidatus Aminicenantota bacterium
ATCCGTTCCTTGGGCGTCATGGGCGCTATTGTGCCCCCCGCGGGCTCCCGGCGTCAACGCCGGAAAGCCGGTTTCTCCGGAAAAGACGGATCCCCGCCCCATTCCATGTTTCCTATTGACATTGCTTGTTTAGCGGAGTTAATTTTAATCCACGCAGAAAAGGAGGATCCATGAAGAAGGACAAGAGTCTACCCACCATCTGGGAGTATGCCCGATCCAAGGGAGTTTCCCGCCGGGACTTCATCAAAGCCTGCACCTGGGCCACCGCCGCGCTGGGCCTACCGGCTTCCGGCATCCCCCAGGTCGTCAAGGCCCTGGAGACCAAACCCCGTCTGCCGGTCGTCTGGTTTCATTTCCAAGAGTGCACCTGCTGCTCGGAGTCGTTCATCAAGTCCAACCATCCCCTGTTGTCGGAGATCATCCTCGACCGCATTTCTCTCGACTATACCGAGACGCTCATGGCCGCGACCGGCAAACAGGCCGAGGAAGCCCTGCACCGGACAATGGCCAAATCCAAGGGCGAGTACCTGATGCTGGTCGAAGGGGCCGTCCCCCTGGCCGATGACGGCGTTTATTGCTGCATCGGGGGGCGGAGCGCCCTGGACATCATCCAGGAGGCGGCCAAAGACGCCAAGGCCATCATCGCCTGGGGCAGCTGCGCCTCGAACGGCTGCATCCAGGCGGCCCACCCCAATCCGACCCGAGCCACCCAGGTGGACCGCATCATTTCCGGAAAACCCATCGTCAACGTGGCCGGCTGTCCGGCCATCGGCGAAGTCATGACCGGGACGGTCGTCCACTTGCTGACGTTCGACCGCATCCCCCAGCTCGACGGATTGAACCGGCCGAAAGCGTTCTATTCCCGCCGCGTCCACGACACCTGTTACCGCCGGCCCAATTACGACGCCGGCCTTTTCGTCAACTCCTTCGACGATGAAAACGCCAAGCGCGGCTATTGCCTGTACAAGATGGGCTGCCGCGGGCCGGTGACGTACAACGACTGCGGCGTCATGCGCTGGAACGAGGGGATCAGCTATCCCATCCAATCGGGCCATGGGTGCATCGGCTGCAGCGAACCCAACTACTGGGACAACGGCCCCTTCTACCAGCATTTGGCCTCCTTNNGCTTCGGCATCGAGACCACGGCCGATACGATCGGACTGGCCGCGGCCGGCGTCGCCGTCGCCGGCCTGGCCGCCCACGCCATCACGACCAACATCCGTAAACGCCGGGTCATCAAGGCGGAGATCGAAACGAGTGAAGACGTCCCTGAACCGGCCAAACACAAAGGAGGCCGCTGATGGCCACCCAGCGCATCGTCGTCGATCCCGTCACCCGCATCGAAGGGCACCTCCGCCTTGAAGTCGAGGTCAAAAACGGCAAGGTGGTCGACGCCTACAGCTCGGGGACCATGGTTCGCGGCTTCGAGATCATCCTTAAGGGCCGCGATCCCCGCGACGCTTGGGCCTTCGCCGAACGGGCTTGCGGAGTGTGTACGACCGTCCACGCCCTGGCTTCGGTCAGGACCGTGGAGGACGCGCTGCAGATCGTCATCCCCCCCAACGCCGAGCTTGTTCGCAACCTGATGTTCTGCGCCCAGTATATGCAGGACCATGTCGTCCATTTCTACCATCTCCATGCCCTGGACTGGGTGGACGTGGTCAGCGCCTTGAAAGCCGATCCGGTCAAGACCGCCGAGATCGCCAAGTCCATCTCCAATTGGCCGCGCAGCTCGCCGGGGTATTTCGCCGACGTCCAGAAGCGACTCAAATCCTTCGTCGCCAGCGGACAGCTGGGCATCTTCGCCAACGCTTACTGGGGCCACCCGGCCTTCAAGCTTCCCCCCGAGGTCAACCTGCTGGGGACGACGCACTACCTGGAAGCGCTGGAATGGCAGAAGGAAATCGTCAAGATCCACACCATTTTCGGCGGCAAAAACCCCCATCCCAATTATTTGGTCGGCGGGGCCCCCTGCTCCATCAACATCGACGACGCCAACGCCATCAACATCGAGCGCCTGGCCTTGGTCAAAACCCTTCTCGACGAGGGTCGGACCTTCATCGAGCAGGTTTACATCCCGGACCTGCTGGCCGTGGCCTCCTTCTACAAGGACTGGGGCTCGATCGGCGGGGGCCTGACCAATTACATGGCTTACGGCGACCTTCCGACCAACGGCTACGGCGACCCGGCCCGCTACAAATTCCCCCGAGGCGTCATCCTCGACCGCGACCTGAGCCAGATTCACGAAGTGGACGGCCGGGCGGCCGACCAGGTCCATGAGTTCATTGCCCATTCCTGGTACGAATACGGCACCGGGGACCAATCCGGCAAACACCCCTGGGAAGGCGAAACCAAGCTCCGCTATTCGGGCCCCAAACCGCCTTACGAGCACCTCGCCGTGGAGGGCAAGTACAGCTGGTTGAAGACGCCGCGCTGGAGGGGAAAACCCATGGAAGTCGGCCCCCTGGCCCGGCTTCTCGTCGGTTACGCGGCCGGGCGTCCGGATATCCGGGAGGTTGTCGACGGCGCGCTCAAGAAGCTCAACGTGCCCGTAGCGGCCCTCTTCTCCACGCTCGGCCGGACGGCCGCCCGCGGCCTGGAAACGCTTCTCGTCGCCGCGTGGGCGCAGGAATTCTACGCCTCCCTTATCTCCAACATCAAGAACGGCGATGCCCGCATGCACAACGGAGAGAAATGGGACCCCTCGACCTGGCCCGCCGAGGCCAAAGGTGTGGGCATGAGCGAAGCCCCTCGCGGGGCCCTGGCCCATTGGATCGTCATCAAGAACAAGAAGATCGACAACTACCAGCTGGTCGTCCCCTCGACCTGGAACGCTTCGCCGCGGGACGCCGCCGGACAGCGTTCATCTTACGAGGAAGCCCTGCTGGGCACCCCGGTGGCCGACCCGGAACAGCCCCTGGAGATCATCCGGACTATCCACTCCTTTGACCCATGCATCGCCTGCGCGGTCCACGTCTATGATGAGCATGGCCGGACGGTCAACCGGATCACCACGTTCTAGGAAGCGGCCATGAAAAAAGCCACTCTGGGACGCGTCTATGTCTGGGAGGTGCCGGTCCGATTCTACCACTGGCTGAATTTTCTGACGGTCGTTGTCCTGGCCGTAACCGGCTACCTCATCGGCCGGCCCTTGGCCATCCAACGGGCCGCGGAGGCCTCCTATTCGTACTGGTTCGGCAAGGTGCGATTCCTTCATTTTGCCGCCGCCTATGTGTTTTTCTTCAATTTTCTCTTCCGCATCTATTGGGGTTTCGTCGGCAACCGCTATGCCGGCTGGAAGAACTTCATCATTTACCGGAGGGATCAGCTCCGTGAAATCGCCGAGGTCCTGAAGGTCGACATCCTTCAGGCCCGGGTCAAGCCGATGGATACCATCGGCCATAACTCCCTGGCCGGTTTCACCTATTTCTTGGTCTTTCTGGCTTTCCTCTTCCAATCGCTGACCGGATTCGGCATGTATTCGGCCATGAGCGACGCCTGGCTGCCCCGGCTTTTCGCCTGGGTCGTGCCTCTTATGGGTGGGGACTTCGCCGTCCGGCAATGGCACCACGCTTTCATGTGGGCGTTCATCGTTTTTGCCATTGTCCACGTTTATCTGGTTTTTTATCACGACTATGTCGAAGGGCGCGGCGTTTTATCCTCGATGGCGGGGGGCTGGAAGTTCATCGAAAAGGAAACCAAGTAGGGTGGCGCTCCCGCCCAATCCGGGCCGTCCCTTGATCCTCGGCCTCGGCAANNGGAATCGCTGAAATCGCCGCCCGGGCCGAAGTCATAGACGGCGGCACGGGCGGCTTCCATCTCCTGGGATTCTTCCAGGAGTATCCCCGGTTGATCCTTATCGACGCGGCGATGGACGCCCGGCCGCCGGGCACCGTCTCCCATCTTCATCCCCGCTTCGCCTCTGATTTCCCCAAGTCCCTGAGCGCCCACGACATCGGCTTGAGAGACCTGATCGAGGCGGCGTCAATTCTCGGCCCCCTGCCCCCGATTGATCTGGTCACGATTTCCATCGCCGCGCTCCAATCCCTGTCCTTGGACGTCTCCCTGCCGGTTCAGGCGGCATTGCCCGAAGTCGAGGCCCTCATCGGCCGCATTCTCGACGGCCGCAGCGGTTAAGCCATAACGGAGCCGCACCAGCGGGTCTCGCGCTCAGGATCCAACCGGCAGATCAAGGGACGAGCCTTCGCGGCGGAAACAGCCTTCCGGCAAAACTCGTTTCCCCGGCCGTCGTGGACATCGGCCGGAGACACGGCGCGCACGGTATTTTTACACGGCCGGAGAGGCTTTTTAAGCACCGTTCGGATTGTTGACATTCGCAAAAGGATTCTGATATTGTTTCTGACCTGACCGATGAAACGCCAAGCCCGATTCCTCAACGAGGCGATGTAGCGTGTACGTTTTGATCGGCATCCTGATCGGATTCGTCGCCGCCATTCCCCTGGGTCCGGTCAATGTCTATGTCATCTCCCAAGCCATCAAGCGCGATTTCCTGCACGGCTTCATGGCCGGGCTGACTTCCGCCGTTCTCGATTTCGTCTATTGCCTGGTGGCCATCCTTGGACTGACCCAGGTCACGGCACTCATGAACCGCTGGCTGGTGGTCCTTAAAGTGGTCGCCGCGCTCTTCCTGCTCATCATCGCCGTCCGCCTCTTCCAGCAATCCAAGAACAAAAAGGAAAACCTCCCGTCCAAAGAGGCCGCGAGCTTCTCGGCCCGGCCGATGCTGGCCGTTCTGGCCCTGTACGTTTCAAATCCTTCGCTCTATTTCTTCTGGATCGGACAGGCCGCCTGGGTCACGAGCCATGGCTGGGTTGGGAATTCCACGCTGACCGACGTCGTTTTCGCCTTGGCC
The DNA here is from genome assembly GCA_003154255.1 of Candidatus Aminicenantota bacterium. Lineage (GTDB taxonomy): Bacteria > Acidobacteriota > Aminicenantia > Aminicenantales > UBA4085 > UBA4085. The sequence goes on from PMCY01000188.1 coordinate 4,874, forward strand.
TGCGGGACCGGCGGAGCCCTGTGGTACCTCATCCTGACCAGCTATGTTTCCAAATACCACCATCAATTCTCGGCCAAGACCTTCCGGACGATCTTTCTGATCCTGGCCATCCTTCTGTTCGCCTCCGCCCTCTATACGTTTCTGTCGATCTTCATTCATTTTTAAGCCCGTTCATGAGGCCGTCAAAGCGGTCGATGCCCCCCCGCCGGAGAGTCCATCTGGTCTGCAATGCCCATATCGATCCGGTCTGGCTGTGGGAATGGCCGGAAGGAGCCGGGGAAACCCTGTCCACGTTCCGCACGGCGGCCGGATTCTGTGAAACGCAACCGGATTTCGTCTTCTCCCACAATGAGGCCCTGCTCTACCGCTGGATCGAGGAATACGAGCCGGACCTATTCCG
>PMCY01000188.1:5395-5526 GCA_003154255.1 Candidatus Aminicenantota bacterium
GCCGCATTGCCCGCCGATGATTTTCTCTGGGTCGGCTATGACGGGTCCGAAATCCTGGCCGCGCGCGCCGAAGCTCATTACAATTCCCGGGGTGGCGGGGCCAGGGCCAAGATCGAAGACTGGCTTCGCGC
>PMCY01000188.1:5608-31181 GCA_003154255.1 Candidatus Aminicenantota bacterium
GCTGGAGAACGAGCTTCTATCCAGCGAAAAAACCGCTTCGGCCGCTGCATTTCAGGGCTTCATCCCCTATCCCCAGGCGGAGCTGGCCGAAGCCCGGCGCGACCTGGCGCTGTCCCAGTTCCATGATCTTCTGCCCGGATCGTCCATCGAGCCGGGCGAAGCGGGCGCCCTGCGGCTCCTCGACCACGGCCTGGAAATCTGTTCGCGGGTCAAAACGCGGGCTTTTTTCGCCCTGGCCGCGGGCGAGTCCGCGCCGCGCGACGGGGAGATCCCGATCCTTGTCTATAATCCCCACCCGTTCCGCGTCCGGATGACCGTCGAGTGCGAATTCCAAGGGCAGGAGCCCAATTACGGGGGCGGATTTTTGCGCCCGCGGGTCTTCGCCGGAAACCGAGAATTGCCGTCCCAAGCGGAAAAGGAACTCAGCAACCTTAACCTGGAATGGCGAAAAAAGGTCGTTTTCCGGGCCGATCTCGAGCCCGGCCGGCTGAGCCGATTCGTCGTGCGGACGGAGGACATCGGCGCACGGCCCGCTCCTGCGCTCCGGGAAGCCGGCGGATTTTTCCTTTTTCGAACCGCCGCTCTCGAAGTCGACATGAATGCCCGGACCGGGCTCATAGACCGGTGCCGGATGAACGGAAGGGATGTCCTGGCGCCGGGCGCGTTCCGGCCGCTCCTCATGGCCGATAACGCCGATCCCTGGGGACAAAGCGTCCTCCGCTTCCGGGACGAAACGGGCCGCTTCGAGGCCGCCTCGCCCGAGGAGAGCGCCCGGCTGGCCGGGCTCTCCGGCTCGCTCCTGCCTCCCGTCCGGGTGATCGAGGACGGCAACGTCCGGACGGTCATGGAGGCCTGTCTCGTATACGGCGCATCGGCTGTTCTCCTCCGCTACAAGCTGCCCAATGAAGGCACAGAGATCGAAGTCGAGGTCCGCGTCCTCTGGAACGAGAAGGACCGTATGCTGAAGCTGTCCGTCCCCACGCCCTTTCGGGACGCCGGCTATCTCGGCCAAACGGCTTATGGACGCGAGGCTCTCCCGACCGGCGGCGACGAGGCCGTGGCCCAGAAATGGACGGCCGTCGTGTCGGCCGCCGCCGGGGCGGTCGTGACCTGCATCAACGATGGAACCTATGGATCGGATTTCCGGGACGGGGAAATGCGGCTGTCTTTGCTGCGCTCCCCGGCCCACGCCTGCGACGAGGCCGAGGGACGGCCTCTTCGCTATCGCGATCGCTTCATCCCGCGCATTGATCAGGGTGAGCATGTCTTCCGCTTCTGGCTAAACGCCGGCCCCCTGGAGGAGCGGCTGGACGCCGTCGAGAGGGAAGCCCTGGTCCGCAATGAGGCGCCCAGCGTTCTCAGCTATTTTCCTCCGGGAACGGGCCGTCGGGCCCGGCCCCTGGCCGTCTTGAGCGATGACGTGGTCCTGGCCACCGTCTTCAAAAAAGCCGAAGATTCCGCCGGCCTCGTCATCCGCCTTTTCGAACCGACGGGAAGGAAGCGGACAACGATATTGACCCTGCCCTTCGCCGGGGCCAGGACCAAGGTCGTTCTCGGTCCTTTCGAGATCAAAACGCTCGTCTTCTCCCCCCGGACAGGGCGCTTCAAGGAGACCGATCTCCTGGAACGGCCGCTGAGGAAGCCATAAGACCATGGCCGCGGAACCCGTTTCTATTGTCCTGGTCGGCATCGGCGGCATGGGCGCCGTCTACGTCGACGAGCTTTTCAACAACCCTTCCGGCGAGGATTTCACCATCGTCGGAGCGGTCGATCCCGCGCCCGGGCGATGTCCGCGCCTGGCCGACCTGCGCGCGGCCGGGGTCCCGATTTTCTCCGACCTGGCGGCCTTCTACGCCTCCCGGACCGCGGATCTGGCCGTGATCTCCTCGCCCCATCACTTTCATGCTTCCCAAACGATCGCGGCCCTGAAGTCCGGGAGCCATGTCCTATGCGAAAAGCCTGCGGCGGGTACGATCCAGGAGGCCCGGGCCATGGCCGCGGCGGAGCGGCGTACCGGCCGCTGGGCGGCGATCGCCTACCAATGGTCCTTTTCCGACGCCGTCCAGGCCCTCAAAGCCGATATCCTCGGCGGGCGGTTCGGACGGCCGCACCGTTTGGCTTGTCTGTACACGTGGCCTCGCGACCGCGCATATTACACCCGCAACGCCTGGGCCGGACGGCTGCGCACGGACGACGGCGCCTGGGTCCTGGACGGACCGGCTAACAACGCCTTCGCCCACGATCTGCACAATATGTTCTATATTCTCGGTCCGGACATCCGGTCCTGCTCCTTTCCGATCGAGATTCAGGGCGAGCTTTATCGGGCCAATGCCATCGAAAACTACGACACGGCGGCGGCCCGCATCCTGACGGACGGCGGGGCAGAAGTGCTCTTTTGGGTCTCCCATGCGTCGCTCCGGGATCGAGGCCCGCTTCTGCGCTTTGAATTCGAAAAAGGCACGGTCACGGCCGACGGGCGCGGTTCGGGGCTGAGGGCGGTCTTTACGGACGGGACGACCCGCGCATACGGGAACCCCGATGCGGCGCCCATGAAAAAACTTTGGGACGTCCTGCGGGCGGTCCGGACCGGCGGGTCGCCTGTTTGCGGCGCCGCCGCGGCCTCCGGCCAGACCCTAGCCGTCAACGGGCTGCAGGACAGCCGCCCCGATGTCGTCGAAATCCCCTCCCCGCTCCGCGTCGTGGAACGGACCGGGCCGTCCGAATGGATGCGGATCCGGGAGCTGGACGAGGCCTGGGAACGATGTTACGACGAAAGCCGACTCCCTTCCGAAATCGGAGTTCCCTGGGCCCGGGCCGGACGCCGGATCAATCTGCGCGGCTATCGGAACTTTCCCGGGCTCCGTTCCTGAGACGCTCCCCGCGGTTGACTCGCATCCGGCCATCTCCTATGATGACCGAAGAAGCGGAATAGCGCCCGACCATGAGACTGATCCACACGCCGAAATCCAGGCTCATTTCCGAGATCGAGGATTTAAAGCTCAAAATCGCCGAGCTGCAGGAGGCGGATTATCTCCTGCGCATCCAACGCGACCTGACCCTGCACCTCAGCGGCATCGAACGGCTCGAGAACATCCTTCAGCTCTGCCTGGAAACGGCCATTCGCGTCTCCGGGATGGACAGCGGCGGCATCTATGTGGCCGAGGAAGGGACGGGGGACTGGCTTCTGGCCGTCCATGCCGGACTTGACGCCGAGTTCGTCGCCCGAGTCGGCCGCTACCCCGCCGGCTCGCTCAACATCCGGACCATGACCTCAGGCGTGCCTTTCTATTCGAATTATCAGTCCGCCGAGATTGAGAACCGCACCGACAGCCGGAAATCGGACAGCATCCGCGCCTTCGCCGCCATCCCCATCCCCCACCGCGACCGCATCATCGCCTGCCTTAACGTCAGTTCCCATATCCTGGAGGAGATCCCGGCGGCGGCCCGGATGTCCCTGGAAACGATCGCCGGGCAGATGGGACAGAGCATCGTCCGGGCCCGCTATGAGGAAGCCCTGCGCCGGAGCGAGAAGCGTTTCCGCGATCTGACCGACAGCCTCGATGTCGGGATCTATCGGAGCGTTCCCGGGGACGGGGGCCGGTTCGTGGAATCGAATGAAGCCCACATCAAGATGCTGGGGTATTCTTCGTTGGAAGAGCTGCGCAACCTGCGGGTTGTGGACGTCTATGAATCCTCCCCCGAACGTCGGGAATTCCTGGACGCCCTGGAGACCCTGGGCTTCGTCCGGCACCGCGAAATCTGTCTGCGCCGCCGCAATGGGAACCTCTTCATCGCCTCCGTCTCCGCGGTCGCCATCCGCGATTCCGAAGGCCGGCTGGCCGCCATCGACGGCATCGTCGAGGACGTCAGCGAGAGGAAAAAAGCCGAAGAAGCGCTGGAGACGCGCGAACGGACCTACCGGGCCCTGTTCGAGCAAAGCAACGACGCCGTTCTCCTGTTCAACCCTCAAGGCCTGACCATCGACGCCAACCGCAAGGCGGTCGATATGCTCGGCCGGTCGAAAGAGTCCCTCCTCCAATCACATTTCCTGGAGCAAATCGCCTTCCCCGAGAGAGAAGACGCTCTGCGCAAGGTCCACTCGGTCATCGAAGGAATCCCCGTCCCGCTCTACGAGCGGACCGCCCGCCGAGGGGACGGCACGGAGTTCCCGGCCGAGGTCAATCTGTCCCTCGTCCGCGATCCGGAGGGACGGCCGCTGTTCCTCCAGAGCATCGTCCGCGACATCTCCGAGCGGAAGAAAGCCGAGAATGCCATGCGGGCCGCCCTGGGCGAAAAAGAGGTCCTGATCCGGGAGATCCACCACCGGGTCAAGAACAACATGCAGGTCATCATCAGCCTGCTGCGGCTGCAGGCGCGGTCGATCGCCGACCCGGAGCGGCGGGAGATCTTTGCCGTCACCCAGGACCGCATCCGTTCGATGGCCCTGGTCCACGAAAAGTTATATCATTCCCGCGATCTGTCCGGCATCGATTTCAAGAGCTATATCCAAAGCCTGGTTTCCCACCTCGGCAGCTCGGCCGGGCTCTCGGCGGCGGCCCGCGTCCGAATCGAGCTCGAGCTGGACGATGTCGAGCTGAACATCAACAAAGCCGTCCCCTGCGGCCTCATCCTCAACGAATTGATCAGCAACGCTTTCAAATATGCGTTCCCCGAAGGCCGGACGGGGACCATCCGGATCCGGTTGGAGGCCCTCTCCCCCGGCCGCGTCCGATTGACCGTCGCCGACGACGGCGTGGGTCTGCCCGAGACGGTCGATCCGCATCAACCGGAGACGCTGGGATTGCAAATCGTCTGCGATCTGGCCCGCCAGATCGATGCCGAGATCGGGATCGAGCGGCGCAAAGGCACGGCCTATACCCTCGTTTTTTGAGACCTGGAGAAGGCATGCCGGACCTCGACGTTGAGAAAATCGTTTATCCGGGAAAAAGCCTGGCTCGGCTCGAGGGCATCGTTTGGCTGACCGACGAGGGCCTGCCCGGAGAACGGGTCGAGGTCGAACCGCGCAAAGAACGGCCTCGACTCGTGGAGGCCCATACCACGCGTGTCCTCCATCCATCACCCCGGCGGAGGGAGCCCCGCTGCGGACATTATCGCGCCTGTTCCCCCTACCAGATCATGGATGATGATCTGCAATTGGAGATCAAGCGAAGCCAGCTGGAAGAAATCCTGGCTGGGGAATCCGCCGGGCTTCCCCCGATCCGGATCACCGCTTCGCCCCAGGCCTGGAATTACCGCCGCCGGGCCCGTTTCCACATTCTCTGGACGGCCCAAGGCGCGCAGCCCGCATACAACGTTCCCGGAACCCGTGATGAATTCATCCCGGTCGATGTCTGCCATCTCCTGGCGCCGCCGCTCTCGGACCTGATCGCCTCGGCCTTGCGGGCGTTCCCCGGGCCGGCGCCCGGCCTGCGCGAAATCGAAGCGCGCGTCGGGGCGGATGCGACGGCTCCCCTCCTGATCTTCCACTGGTCGATCCCGCCCGGACCGAAGGATCTCGATGCGGTCCTGTCTGAACTATTGGCCGGCCCCCGCCCGGCCGGCGTGGTGAGTGTCTTCCGGAAAAAAGGACGCGATGAGGAAGTCCTCGTCTGGGGCCGTGACTGGATCGAGGAAGAGGCGGGAGCGGCGGCGTTCCGGATTGGAGCCCGCTCGTTTTTCCAGGTCAATCCGTCCATCCTGCCGGCCGTCATCGCCCGCCTGGCCGAAGCCCTGAAAGCCCATGGCGTCCGCCGCCTGGCCGATCTCTATAGCGGGCTGGGCCTTTTCGGCTTGGCCTTGGCGCCGCTCGTCGAAACGGTCGCGGCCGTCGAATCCGATCCCCAGAACATACGCTTGTTGAAAGAAAACGCGGCCCGCAACGGCGCGGCGGGGCTGACCATCTGCGACGGCCGGGCCGAGGATTGGATGGTTTGGGTTCAGGATCGCGGCGTGGATGCGGTCATCGTCGATCCGCCCCGCAAAGGTCTGGATGCCGGGCTGGTCAAGGCGCTCACCGTCCGGCCGGTTCCTCTGCTCCTCTACCTGTCCTGCAATCCCGCGACCCTGGCCCGGGATCTGCTCATGATGCGCCCGGCCTATCGGCCGATCCTGATTCAGGGATTCGATTTTTTCCCCCAGACGCCTCACATCGAAACGCTGGCGATTCTGGAGAGAAAATAGGGATCGAGTCTACAGATCGCTAATATTTCCGGAGCCTCCTCCCGATGAAATATTATGAAAAAAAACTAGCGATCTGGTGACGCGACCCCATTTCATTTATCTGGCCCGGCCGGCCAATTGGCCGCAGGCGGCCTGAATATCCTTCCCTTTGGATTGCCGCAGGGTGGCCCGGGCGCCGCCCTTTTCGAGCGCCTGGAGAAATCGCAGTTGGGCGGCCTCGGAAGGCGGGGCAAATTCCAGGCCCGGGATGGGGCTGAAAGGAATGAGATTGACCTTGGCCCGCAAGCGGCGGACGATGCGGGCCAGCCTCTCAGCGTCTCCGGCCGTGTCGTTGACGCCGGCCAAAAGGACATATTCGAAGGTGATCATGCGGCCGCCCTTGGTCCGGTATTCCTCGCCGGCGCGAAGAAGGACAACGAGCGGGTATTTCTTATTGACCGGCATCAGCCGGTTCCTTTGGGCGTCCGTCGGGGCGTGGAGCGAGATCGATAGATTGATCGGCAGGCCCATGGCCCCCAGCCGCTCGATGCCCGGCACAAGACCGCTGGTCGAGACAGTCATCCTCCGGGCGGCCAGCCCCAGACCTTCGGGAGCGTTGAGGATGCGGACGGCTTTTTCCAGATTCAGTAGATTGTCCAGGGGTTCCCCCATGCCCATGAAGACGACGTTGGTCAGGCCGATCTCCAGGATGTCGCGCAGATAGAGGACCTGACCGGTGATTTCGGAAGGAGTCAGGTCGCGGACGAACCCGCGCCTCCCGCTGGCGCAGAAGACGCAGCCGAATTTGCAGCCGACCTGGGTCGAGAGACAAACGGTCTGCCGGGAAGAGGATGTGATCAGCACGCTTTCGATGAACTCCCCGTCGGCCAGGCGGAAGAGGTATTTCCGGGTCTGATCGCGGGCTTCAAAGACGCCCTCCAGTTCGAGCCGGCCGATCGCGAACCGCCCGGCCATCTTTTCGCGCAGGGGCTTGGGAAACTCGGCGAATTGATCGAAACAAAGAGCCCCCCTTTTATAGAGTCGGGTGAAAGCTTGGACCGCCCGGTAAGGGGGCTCGCCGAGCGCCGACATTTCGTTCCGCAATTCGTCGAGTGTCAGGTCCTTGATGTCCGTCATGCGCTTATCGGATGCTGACCATCAGCCAAAGCAGGAGAATGATGACGCCGACCAGCAGCCAGCTCCCGCCGAAACCGATGATGTCCCACTTGCCCGGTTTCATGATTTCCCAGGCAGAACGCGGCCAGACCTTTCGCGCCCGGTACATGTCCGGCGCGGCATAGGCGGCCTGGACGGCCCGATCATCCTCCTCCGGCGTCGGTTGCACGGGCGTATGGATGCGGGCGAAAAAACGGTCCTGGTCAGGCTTGGGCGCCGGCCTTGTGACCAGGCTGAGAAGAAAAAGGAGGACGAAAGGAAAGAGGGCATCGAAGCCGAAGCGGGCCGCGCTCAGCTGGGCCTTGCTCCAGCCGGAAAAATCGATCCCCAGAAAACCCAGAACCCAGATTTCGGCGTTGAACCGCCCCAATCCAATCTTGGGAGAGGCGGGATCGGCCGGGTCCCGGCGGGCCGTCTTCTCGAAATACACGGCGGCCGGCTCGATGACATGGGGCCGGCGGATCATCTGNNCAGGAAAGCGGGATTCGTCCGGGCCCAGTTCCAGCTCTGAAAGACGTTGGGGATCACCGCGTAGATGGCGAAGCAGACAAGGATCTGGATGATGACCGCCCCCTTCGTCAACCGCCGCCAAAGAAAGCCCAGCCAGATCGAGGCCCCGAAGACGGCCGGAAGGGAAATGAAATATTGAAATAGGTAAAGCAGGTTTCCGACGAAAAGGGCCACACCCACCCCGCCGATCAGGGTGGCGGCGATGACAATCTTGCCCACGGCCATATAGTGGGACTCGGACTTCCTGGGGACGAGGGGCTGATAAATATTGCGGATGAAAAGGGCCGAGTAGGTGACCGAGGAGGCGCCCAGGCTGGACATGCTGGCGGCCAGCACTCCGGCCAGCATCAGCCCGATACCCCCGGTGAAGAGAAGCTCACGGGTCATCAGCCCCCAGATCAGGTCGGGATCATGGAGGCGGCCGGCGTACAATCCGACGGCCAGGAGGCCGGCCAGGGCCCAAAAGATCATCAGCACCCTTTTAAGGTACATGCCCATGATCATGCCGAAACGGGCGGTCATTTCGTTCTTGGCCGAGCCGGCTGTCTGCATCATGGGAGCCGAGGCGATGATGGAGACGAGATTGGCCAGGACCATGGCCAGGATCGTGTACCAGGCGTACTCGGACGTGGAGACCGAACCGAACAGCTTGAACATGTAGTCGGGGACGGCGGCGTGCAGGCCGGCGAATCCGCCGATTTTGGCCAACCCCAGCGGTATGAGAAGGACGGAAAACACGATGATCAAAAAACCCTGCACCACGTCGGTCATCGTGGCGGCGAAAAACCCTCCCATCATGGTGTAGATGCTGACGATGACGGCGAAGATGATATAAACGACGACCGGATTGGTATAGGAGATGAAAGCCTTGAGCTGGCCCTTTTTGTCAAGGTCGTTGAGTTCCTGGTAGAGGGATTGCTGGGCCGCAGTCAAACCATGGTCGAGCTGCTTCTTGAGATTCTGCAGTTCCTGGAACCGGACGACACTCCGACGCTCGGCTTCCGTATATTGGGCCTCGGGCTTGGGGGTCAGGGCCTGGACGGTTTTTCCGGCGATCATATAGCCCGCGCCCCCGCCGACGAAAGCCATGACCAAGGTGAACACGGCAAAGGCGCCGCCCAAGAAGCGGCTTTTGAACCGCTCGGTGAAGAAATCCCCCAGCGTGATCAGCCGACTCCGGCGCATGAAGGCCGTCGTGAACCAGTAGAACGGGGTCAGAAATAAAACGAGATACTGGATCCACATGCCGCCGATGCCCTGGCGATAGATCTCGCGGGAAACGGCCACGGCTTGGTCGGCGTGCGTCGAACATCCAAGGTTGAGGAAGAACTGATAGAATTTGCCCAGGCTGCGCCCGGCCATGTAGAAATCCCCCTGGGTTTTGGTCCGCCGCGAAGCCCAAAATCCCAAGATCAGCATGAGGACGAAATAAAAAACGACGATGCTGAAATCGATCCAATGGAGACCGAAGACGCGCATGCGTCCATTTAACCCGAACGGACGGGCTCTGTCAAAAAGAGCTCGCCCTTGCTTCGCGGAGGGCCGAGCAAAGCTCGGGGGCGGGAGGGCAAACAGGCGCGTTTTCCCAGCCAGGAAACGCGTTCCCCTCCTCACCTCCGCTGCGAGCCCAAGGACGGACCCCCTCCTTCGAAGGAGGGGATGGGGAGGTGATATCAATGAGAACAAAGCGGGGCGCGGGCGAGCCATTCGAAATCTCACCCGCTCACTCGTCCTGGCTAGGGCGTAGGACTGGCAAGGCCTGTCGAGGGGTTTGCCCTTCTATCCCCCTTGCTCGGGCAAAAGCGTAGGACAGAGCAAAGCTCGGCGGAAGCGGGGGAAAACGCGCCAACGACCGGCAGATTGCCGATTGTGTGCTAGAATGATCGCCCCATGGCCCACCTGCTCGATTCCCTGACCCGTCTCCCCCACCTGGGGGAAGGCTTATCCGTCCTGGCCGCGCTTTTCTGGGCTGGGGCCATCGTCATTTTCCGCATCGTCGGACGCGACGTCCATCCCTTGGCCGTCAACCTGTTCAAAAATGGGCTGGCGGTCGTCCTTTTGTCGGCAACCGTGATCCTATTGGGGCAGCCGCTCCTTCCGGTTTTACCGCTCGCCGCCTACGCCATTTTTTTCCTCAGCGGCGTTCTCGGAATCGCCGTCGCCGACACGCTCGTTCTCGTCTCCTTGAATAAGCTCGGGGCGGAGATTTTCGCCATCATCGACTGCGGATACAGCCCTTTCGTCATCGGCCTGTCGTTTCTTTTCCTGGCCGAGCGCATGACTCCCCTGCAGCTTCTAGGGGCCGGCTTGATTGTCCTGGCGGTGTTTCTTGTCGGGGGGGTTAAGGCCGACGCCCAAATTCCGCGTCGGGATCTTTTGACGGGAATCGCCGTGGGCCTCGTCAGCGTCCTGTTCATGGCCGCGGNNCCGCGGGGATCGTCATGGTCAAGCCTTGGCTGAATACGACGCCGCTCCTGTGGAGCAGTCTGATACGCATGGTCGGCGGGACCGTAGGGGTCGGCCTCTACCTGGCGTTTGATCGGCGGCGCGGCGAGATCCTCCGCCCGTTGCGTTCCTTGAGGATGCTTCGGCTCCTCTTCCCGGCCTCGGTCCTGGCGACCTATCTGTCCAATCTCTGNNTCCTGGTGTCGGTCCCCTTCTAAGCGGCCGGAACGGCCGCCGCGTCACTTTTTTTCGGCGAGTTTGAGGGCGATCCAGAAATCGTATTTCTTGGGCATCCGGCGCATGCCGTCTGCGAGCGAGGCGCTGGGCGCCAAGCCCCCTTCGCGGAGCACGCCGCTTTCTTCGCCCCCGGTGGTCATGTCCGCTGCTCTGGAGTTGGCCCGAACGTTGTCGGCGCCGACGTTGGCGGCCATTTGCTTTCTCATTTCTTCGGTCATCCCGCCCCACTCGAAGCCCAGATGGAAGGGCTGGCCGGGATCGAGAGCCGGTTTCTGGTTGGGATCGGTCAGGAGGGCCAGGGGGATGATATATTCCAAGATCATCTGCTTCTGAAGGCGGGCCGCCCGATACGTGCTGTTGGCCGTGCCCGGCTGCCGGGGGAGGATATTTCCTTTCTTATCCAGGACATCGCAGGCATAGATCAGGTAGCGGGGTTTGAGCTTGAACTCGGCCTTTTTCTGCTCGGTGAGGATCGTCCCGTTCTTTTCCATGAGCTCGATCAACTGATCGGCGCTCAACTGTTTCTGATAGAAACGGAAACCGTAGGTCCGATGTTCCTTCTCTGGATTGATCCAGAAGGTCATCCCGGACTGTTCGAGCGAGCTGAGGTAACGCAGGTTATCGAAGACAAAAACGCAGTAGAGAAAATTGGCGTCATTTTTGAAAGCGTAGCGGACTTCGAAGTCTTTATTGAGTTGCAGCGCCTTTTCCGGCCATTCGTTCAGCTGCCCGTCGATCTGGATGGGAACCGACGTCCAGACGCTCTCCAGAGGCGTTTTTTCCCGGGCCTTCAAGGGCAGGGCCAGGACCACTGCGATGAGAATGAGAACCCCCGCACAGCGCAGCTTCATGATGTCCTCCTCCACCGCAACCCGCCTTCCGCTTCCTGCGGACGGGAGCCTGCGGAATTGATTACTTCTTTGGACGCCGTCCGTTCCAGATTTCTTCCCCACGGAGTCGAAACACCCGGCGGGGGCGCAATGGTCGGCCTTCAGGCCAGGAGCTTGTTGACGATGTCCACGGCGCTGGCGGCATCGGAAGCGTAGCCTTGGGCCCCGATCTGGGCGGCGTATTCCTGGGTCAGAGGCGCGCCCCCGACAATGACCGGAGCCTTGACGCCGGCGGCCTGCAGGGACTGGATGATGCTTTTCATCTGGACCATGGTGGTCGTCAGCAGGGCCGACAAGGCCACGATCTGGACGCCGTGCTCCTTGGCCGCGGCGGCGAAACGCTCGGGGGAAACGTCCGTGCCGAGGTCGATGATCTTATATCCGGCCCCCTTCAGCATCATGCCCACCAGGTTCTTGCCGATGTCGTGGAGATCGCCCTTGACCGTGCCGATGAGGACCAGGCCCTTGGGCTCGACTTTTTCCTTGATCAGCTGGGGCTCCAGCTTGGTCAATCCGGCGTTCATGGCCCGGGCGGCGACGAGGACTTCGGGGATGAAAACCTCGTTGTTCTTGAACAGGACACCCAGGCGCTCCATGCCGACGATCAGCCCCTCGTTGAGGATTTGACGGGCTGACATCCCGGAGGCGATGGCCTGATCGACCAGGGCCTCGACTTCGGCCTTTTTCCCCGCCATCAAGGCGTCTTGCATTTTATGCAGCATGAAAGCTCTCCTCTCGGACCGCGAATCGAAATTCTTTATACCATAGAAATCCGGCGCCGCAAAGACCGGCCCGGCCTACTTTTTTTCGGCGCCCTTGGCTTCAGCCGGCTTGTAGAGGGCGTTGATGTCGCGCTGGCCCCGCTCCAGATAGGGCACGGGCTTGTCCATCCAGGACGGCCGCGGCCGGCCCAACAGGTAGTGGTCGAAGAACTCGTCCTGGTGCAGGGTCCAGTACTTCTGATTCTCCCGCTCCCGCAGGCCGTGCTTTTCGCCGTTGAAATTGAACATATAGGCTTCCTTGCCCAGGCGCCGCAAGGCGGTGAAGAACTCGATCCCTTGATACCAAGGCACGGCGTCGTCATCGTCATTGTGGATGCTGAGGTAGGGCGTCTTGACCCGCTCGGCCCAGAAGACGGGCGAGTTCTCGATGAACTGCAGGGCCCGCGAGAAAAGCGGGGCCCCGATGCGGCTCTGAGTCTTCTCGTATTGGAACTCGCGGACCATGCCCGAGCCCCAGCGGATCCCGCCATAGGCGCTGGTCATGTTGGATACCGAGGCGCCGGCCTGGACGGCGGCGAAGATGTCCGTTTGGGTCACCAGGTAGGTGATCTGGTAGCCGCCCCAGCTGTGGCCCTGGATGCCGATGCGGGCCCGGTCGATGCAGCCCATCCCGACGACTTTCTCGATGGCCGGCAGGACGCATTTGAGGGCGCTGGATCCCGGATACCCGATTTCGTAAACAATGTCGGGCTGCAGGATGATGTAACCGTTGCTGGCATAGCGGGTGAAGTTGATGCTTGTGCCGGGGCCGGGGGCCTGGTAGCGGTGCAACCCATCAGCCAGCTTTTCATAGATATAGACCATCAAGGGGTATTTTTTGGCCGGGTCGAAATCCTCGGGCTTGGTCAGGATGGCGTCCAGGATCCGGCCGTCGGCGTTCATATATTGGATCAACTCGGACCTGCCCCAATTGTATCCGGCCTGTTGGGGATTGGCGTCCGTCAGCTTCTTCATGTCCGCGAGGGCCGGCCCGCTTACCCAGAGGTCGGGGAATTCCTCGAATTTCTGGAGGGTGAAGATATAGGACTCGGCCTGTTTGGCTTTCTGCAGGCCCCCGCAAGACTTGTCCAGCATCAGGACCTTGGACGGCTCGGCGTCCGTGGACAGCGTCGTTTTATAGAATCCGCTGGCTTTGGTCCTGTCGTTGACCGCGGACAGCCAGACGGGTGTTTTGGCGGCCACGGTCTTTTCCTCCCGGTCCAGCGAACGATAGCGGAAGACCAGCGTTTCGCGGCGGCCCAGGCCTTTGGTCGCGTTGCGGCCGCCGGAGCCGTCGGGTTTCACTTCCCAGACATCGAATTGATCATAGAGAAGAACCGTCCGATCCCCGTCCGTCCAGCCGGCCGATCCGTAGGGCCCGGGCAGGCTGGGCGTGTCCCAATCCTCCTGCTCGAACCGGGCGCCCAGTTTGGCCGTCAGATTGAAAGTTTTACCGTCCTGGACGCGGTAAGCGAACCAGTTTTTATCGATCTCGTCGAAATAGAGCAGGTATTGGCCGGCCGGCGAAATGGTCACGCCGCCGGGGAACTTCTCCAGGACCTTCTTCCGGCTTCCGTCGGCCGGATTGACCAGAAAATAATCGCTATACGCCTGGTCCCAGGAAACAATCTGCTTGTAGGCAACATCCGACGAACCGAGGACAAGCCGGGCGTCCTCGGACAGGGTGATGGAAGGCAGGTCGGGGGCGCCCAACGGGACGAGCTTTTTCTCCTTGAGATGGATGACGGCCATGTAGCTCCGTTTCTTCTCCTCTTCCGCCTTGACCTTCTGCATGGGCTGGAGCTCGGGGTCCTTCCAGCTCCAGAGATCGACTTTGACCGGCTCTGGGGCATCCTCGGCCGGTTCGGCCTTGGGTGCCGCAGCGTAGCCGAAAAAGAGGCGGCCGCCGTCCTTGGAGAACTGCAGGCGTCCGTTCTCGTTCACGGTCATGGCGGCGGGCAGGCCTTTGACCGCAGGGGCCAGCTCGACGGCCGCGGGAAGCCCTTCGGCCCATTGATAAAGCTTATAAGCCGAGGTGTCTTTCTTATATTCGTCCCGGTCGCTGAGGAAGGCCAGCTGCGTCCCTTTCTCATCGAAGGTGACGGACTTATAGTGGCCCAAGCCTTTCATCAGGGGAATGATCTTGCCGGCGGTTTTCCAGACGAAGGCCCCGTCGTCCTCGGGTTTCTTGGAAGAAACGGCAAAGCCCAGCCAAGCCCCGTTTTTGCTCCAGACATATTCGATGACTTCGGCGACCGTCACCGTTTTGCCCGTGGCCAGCTCGCGGATGAGGAGGTCGTTTCCCGGGTCCTTCTTCTTTTCCTTGGGCTTCTTGGCCTCATCCTTCTTCTCCGGCTCNNCCGGCTCCTTCTTGGCCTCGCCGGTCTTATCGTCTTTTTTATCGGAGTCCTTCTTCAGCGGCGGCTCGAGGAGATAGGCCACGTAAGCGCCGGATTCTTCGGCGAGCTTGAAGCTCTTGACCCGCTCGGCGGTCGCGACTTCGCCCGTGGCCAGGTTCATGATGCCCAGGCCGCCTTTGGGCTGGTCCTCGATTTTTTTCTTCTCTTTCTTGGCCTTGTCCATTTCGGCCTTGAGCGGGCCGATGGTGAAGACGACGAATTTTCCGTCCATGGTCAGGACCGGATCCTTGCCGCGCGCGGCCCGGAATTCCTTGTCCGTCTTCAGGTTGCGGACGACCAGCTCGGAATCGCCGTCCTGGGGGACGAGGGCGTAAACGAGCCAGGCGCCATCCCGGGCGATCTGGCTGCCTTGGATCGAGCGCCAGCCGTCATAAGCCGCGTAGGTCAACGGTTTCTTGGCCCCGTCGGCCAAGCCGGCCAGGGGGGCCAGACAGAGGATCAGGGCGGCAAGGATCACGAGCCGCGTGCGTAGCGGACGGTTCATGGGATACTTCTCCTGAAATAATTGACGGGGGCGCGCGGAACGCACGAGGCGGATGCACCCAAGCATGATGGAGCGACTATACCAACGCGTCCGCGGCCCTGTCAAATCGAGGAGGTGCTTTAGGGCCATGTGGCTCCGGGTTGACAGCATGCAAAGCTGAAGCTATAAGAAAAAGGAGAACATCGGAATATCCATGAAGCCGTTTCGAGTCGGGATCGACGCCTACAGCATCAAGCCTCTCGGCCTCGATCCCCTCGGGACGCTGGATTGGGCCCGCCGCCATGGCGCCGCGGGTGTCCAATTCTCGGAAGGCGCGCCGGAAGCGGCCGATCCGGGTTTTCTCCGGGCCATCGGGCAATCCGCCGCCGGGAAGGGCCTCTATCTCGAATGGGGCGGCGGACGGCATATTCCTTTTGATCCGCGGACACGGCGTCCCATCGACATTGCCGCGGCCAACCGGAAATCCGCGGAACAGGCCTCCGCGCTGGGCCTGACGACCGTCCGGTCCTGCTCGGGAGGGCTCCTGCGCTGGCCCGCGGACGCGGTCCCGACCGGGACTTATCTCCGGGAAATGGCGTCCGCCCTGCGCGCCCAGCGGCCGATGTGGTCCGACCTCGGGATCACCCTGGCGGTGGAAACCCACTTCGAGTTCACGACCTTCGAGCTCCTCCGTCTTTTCGAGATGTGCGATGCGGAGCCGGGCGGTTATCTCGGCATCTGCCTGGATACCATGAACCTCCTGACCATGATGGAAGATCCCCTGGCGGCCGCGCGGCGGGTCCGGCCGTGGATCGTGACCACCCATATCAAGGACGGTGGGATCGTCGAAACGAACGAGGGATTCCGAACTTTCACCGCCGAGGCCGGAAGGGGAATCGTCGATTTTCAGGGGATTCTGGAAGACCTCTCCGCGACAGACCGAAACCTGGCTTTATCCATCGAGGACCATGGCGGCGATTTCAACATCCCGCTCAATGATCCCGTTTTCAGGGCCAAGTTTCCCGATTTGAAGGAGGGCGAGTTGGACGTCCTGCGCGGGCTGGCCGCGCGGACAAAAGGAAAAATGGAACGGAAGGAACTCGCCGTCCTGGACCGGGCCGATTGGCCCTCCCGTTGTGAAGCGCGCGTCATCCGCGACCTCTCGACGGTGGGGGACATGATCCTCGGCAGGCCCGGAGCCGGCCCATGATCGCCGGCGCGGCCGGATCCCGTCAAGGCCGCTTTGCCTTCGGCGACTCCAGCGCGCTTCTGGCCAAGGCCAAGACACTGGGGATCGAGATTCCCTTCCGGAACAACCTGGATCCCCTTTTCCAGCCCCTCTCGATCGCCGGCCGAATCCTGGCTAATCGGCTCGCGGTCCAGCCCATGGAGGGCGCGGATGCCGGACCCGAAGGCGCTCCAGGACCGTTGACTTTCCGCCGCTACCGGCGCTTTGGCGCGGGCGGCTGCGGCCTGATCTGGTTTGAAGCCGCCGCCGTCACCCCGGCGGGCCGGTCCAATCCCGCCCAGCTCTTGTTGAACGAGGCCACCCTCGATGGGTTCAAACGCCTGGTCGAAGAGACGCGAACCGCGGCGGGCCCCCGCGCCTCTCCCCTGCTCATCCTGCAGTTGACCCATTCGGGACGCTTTGCCAAACCGGAAGGCAAGCCCGCGCCGGTCATCGCCCGCCACGATCCGCGCCTGGATGCGATCCACGGGCTTTCCTCCGATCATCCCCTGATCGCCGATTCCGAACTCGATCGCTTGGGAGACCGATTTGTCGCTACCGCGGAGCTGGCCCGCAGGGCCGGGTTCGACGGAGTGGACATCAAGGCCTGCCATGGCTACCTCGTCGCGGAATTGCTGGCCGCGCGCGGCCGGCCGGAGAGCCGCTACGGCGGCGGATTGGAAAACCGATTCCGCTTCCTGGTCGAAACCATGCGGGCCGTCCGATCGGCCGAGCCCGGGCTTCTGCTCGCCTGCCGGCTGGGGCTGTTCGACGCTTTGCCCGGGGCATTCGGGGTCGACCCCGCCGATTCCACCCGCCCGGATCCCGCCGAGCCCGAAGAGCTCATTCGTCTTCTGGCGGATGCAGGAACTTCGCTGATCAATATTACCGCCGGGATCCCGGCCTTAACGGCCTATTTCGGACGGCCCTTCGACCGGCCCGCGGCAGGCGCGGCTGCGGCCGCAGAACATCCGCTCGAAGGTGTCGCCCGGCTCCTGGGACTGGCCGCGGGGGTCCGGGAGGCTTTCCCGGGGCTGGCCGTCGTGGGAACCGGCTACTCCTGGCTCCGCCAATTCTTCCCCAATGTCGCCGCGGCCGTCATCGCCGCGGGGGGCTCGTCGATCGCCGGGCTCGGCCGGCTGTCCTTCGCCTGTCCCGATTTCGCCGCCCGGCTGGGCGATGGCGGAAGGCTGGCCGCGCGGGATATCTGCGTCACCTGCTCCGGGTGCTCGACGCTCCTCCGCGGCGGCAACCCCGCCGGATGCGTTGTCCGCGATCCCGCGGTCTACCGCCTGCCCGATTGATCCCCGCATTCTCTCGGCGTCCCGATTCGTATACAATGATGGAGTTGCGCCGGGGGATCCGGACAGAACGAAGGAGTCACCCATGAAGGCTTGGCGGAAGATCGGTCGCGTCGGCGGATGGGCGTTGATCGTCCTGGCCGTCTTCGCCTCGTCCTATCTCTTTCTTATGCGGCCCTGGCAGCGGAACTGGGGGGCGACCGGCGCCGAAGCCGGACGGCCGATGCCGGGCGACACGACGGTGCAGGCGCCCAATCTCATCGCGACCCGCGCCGTCACCATCGACGCCCCGCCGGAGAAAGTCTGGCCCTGGCTGGCCCAGATGGGATATCGCCGGGGCGGATTATACCGCTACGATTGGATCGACCGCGCCCTGCATATCCTGGACAAGCCGAGCGCCGTCCGTCTACTGCCCGAATATCAGGCTATCGCCGCCGGTCAGGAGATCCCTGCTGAATTCGGTCCGAGCTGGACGGTAGTAACCGCCGAACCCAATTCCTCTCTTGTTTTCGATATCAACCGGTCGGGCAGCCGCATGACCTGGTCCTGGCTGCTCTCGCCTTACGACGAGGGCAAAACGCGCCTGATCCTGCGCATTCGCGGCCGGATGGAATATGCGGCAGCGGGGCTTCCCGGACTCGTCCTGAAGGGACCCGGCGAATTCATCATGGCCCGCCGCATGCTGGGCGGAATCAAGGCCCGGGCCGAGGGCCGATCCCAAACCCCCGCCGGAGAGCTCTATGAGCTCTCGCTCTGGGGGGCCGCGGCGCTTATCGGCCTCATCGCCCTGACTTCGGCCTTCCTGCGGCGGGTCTGGAAGCCGCTCTTCCTGATCGCCTGGACCGCGTTCGCCCTCGTCCTGCTCTTCGTCCTCCGCCAGCCTTCGCCGGTCTTCGGCACGCTGTTCGACGTTCTGCTCTTGTCCGGGCTGATCTTATCCTTCCGCCCGCCGCGGCCGCCGAAGGTTTATGGCAATCCGGCTCCGGATCGCGTATAATGCGCGGTCGAATTTTTAATACGGTTATCGCGCCCCCCGGCGAGCCCCTCGGTTCGTTCCGGCGGCGGCTCCGAAGGAGACACGCATGACGACCGGCAAATCCCCCAAAGGGCGCATCGGTATCCTGACTGGCGGAGGGGACGTTCCCGGCCTGAATCCGGCCATCCGCGCGGTTACGATCCGGGCCATCCACGAAGGCTACGAGGTCGTCGGCATCCGCCGGGGCTGGGGCGGGCTGGTCGAACTGCTCCGCGATCTCCAAGCCGACAATTCCGAGCACTATCAGGTCCTGACCGAGGAAACGGTCAACCGCATCGGCCGCACGGGAGGGACCTTCCTACATACCTCGCGGACCAGGCCCAGCCACGTCCCCGACGTTAACGTTCCCGAGCATTTGCGCGACCGTTACAACGCGCCGGTCAATGATCTGACCGAGGAGGTTCTGAAGAACCTGGATTTCCTGGGTGTCCATACCCTGATCCCCATCGGCGGCGACGACACCTTGAGCTATGGCGCCCACCTGCACAAGGCCGGAGTCAAAGTCGTGGCCATCCCCAAGACCATGGACAACGACGTGCCGGGTACGGATTACTGCATCGGCTTCAGCACCTGTCTGTCGCGTACGATCAGCCTGACCCACGCCCTGCGCACCTCGGCCGGCTCCCATGAACGGTTCCTGGTCATCGAGGTCTTCGGCCGCTATGCCGGCTTCACCGCCCTGCTGCCGACGATGGCCGGGGCGGCCAATCGCTGCGTCATCCCCGAATACAAGTTCGACATGGAGAAGCTCTGCGAGGTCATGACCGCCGACCGCAAGACCAATCCCAGCCTCTATTCCGTGGTCCTGGTCTCCGAGGGCGCCCATTGGCAGGGCGGCGACATGGTCTTTGCCTCCGAGGAGACGGACATGTTCGGCCACAAGAAGCTGGGCGGCATCGGCGAGCACGTGGCCTCCGCCCTGCGTGAACTTTCCCCCAAGTTCAACAACGGCCGCCGCATCAACGTCATCAGCCAGAGGCTGAGCTATCTCGTCCGCTGCGGCGACCCTGACGCCGTCGATTCGCTTGTGCCCATGGCCTTCGGCAACATCGCTTTCGACCTGCTGCAGGACGGCAAGTCGGGACGGATGGTCTGCCTGCGCAACGGCGAATACGACCACGTCCCCATCGACGTCGTCACCAGCAATAAAAAGGTCGTCGACGTGGATAAGTACTACGACAGGGACCGGCTTCGGCCGATCTACAAGAGCTTCCTCCAAAAACCCTTGTTCATCGTCAACAACGACTGACCGAGGCTGGACCGGACGACGGGCGGCCGCGGCCCGGCAAAAAGATGAATTGATGCCCGCCGCGGTTCCTCCTACAATACCGGTCAGGAGGGCGCGGCCGACATGAGGAAATCCGTTTTCGTGATCGGGCGGCGGCGCCTGCCCCTTATCTCCCTGAATTCCCTGATCGTCGGGAGCGGGGCTGCGGCGCTCAACGCCGCCGTCAGCCTGCACGCCCTGGGACAGACCGATCTCGCCATAGCCACCGAAGGCCTCGGCCGGGGAACGTCCTTCAACACGGGGTCGGACAAGCAAACCTACTACAAGCAATCCCTGGCCGGAGACCGCAGCGATTCGCCGCTCCGAATGGCCCGCGACCTGTTCGCCGGCGGGTGCATGCACGGCGATATCGCCTTGGCCGAAGCGGCCGGGTCAGCCCGCGCTTTCCTGCGGCTGGTCGAGATGGGTGTTCCTTTCCCCCACGACCGGATGGGCGGCTTCGTCGGCTACAAGACGGACCATGATCCGCGCCAGAGGGCGACCTCGGCCGGCCCGCTGACCTCCCAGCTCATGAGCCGGGCTCTGGCGGCCGATCTCCGGCGCCGCCGGATCCGGGTTTTCGACCGGCACCAGGTCGTCTCGCTTCTTTCGTCGGCGGACGGGGACGGGACCCGAGTCATCGGCGCCCTAGCCCTCGATGAAAGCCGTGGGGTCCGCGGCGAGAACGCCTTTGTCGTTTTCAACGCCGTCAACATCGTCCTGGCCACGGGCGGGCCGGCCGGGATCTATGACGCGTCCGTCTACCCGGAAAGCCAGACGGGAGCCCATGGGCTGGCTTTCGCCGCAGGCGCCGTCGGAAACAACCTGACGGAATGGCAATACGGGCTGGCCTCCCTCAAGTTCCGCTGGAACCTGTCGGGGTCCTATCAGCAGGTCATTCCCCGCTATTTTTCCACGGACGCCCGCGGCCGGGACGAACGCGATTTTCTGAACGATCATTTCCCGGACCTGGATCGCCTGGCCACGGCCATCTTCCTGAAAGGCTATCAATGGCCCTTCGATCCGGGCAAAATCGCGGACTCCGGGTCGTCGCTCATCGACCTCCTGGTGCACCGCGAGACCGCGGGCTTGGGGCGGCGGGTGTTTCTCGACTACCGCCGGAATCCCGGCGGAGGCCGGCTCGGGGAATTCCGCTTTGAGTCCATGTCCGACGAAGCGCGCGAATATCTGCGCCGTTCGGGCGCCCACCAGCCGACGCCGTTCAAACGGCTGTTGGCCATGAATCCTCCGGCCGTCGAGATCTATCGCGCGCAGGGAATCGATCTGGAGCGCGAGCCGCTGGAGGCCGCGGTCTGCGCCCAGCACAACAACGGCGGACTGCGCGGAAACATCTGGTGGGAATCGAACGTCCGCCACCTCTTCCCCGTTGGAGAAGCGAACGGCACGCACGGCGTGGTTCGCCCCGGAGGTTCGGCCTTGAACGCGGGGCAAGTGGGAAGTTTCCGGGCCGCCCAGTACATCGCCGCCCGCTATGCCGGACGGCCGCCGGCCGACACCGATTTCAGGGCCCGCACGGAAGAGGCGGTCGCCGCAGTCCTTGTCCGGGCCCGCGCCATGGTCCGGCCGGGCCCCGACGGCCGCGCGGTCCTTGTCCGAGCCCGCCGCGAATTCCGCAAGCGGATGACGGCCGTCGCCGCATCTCTCCGCGATCCGCGGGCCGTGGCCCGCGAAGCGGAAGCCGCCTGGCGCCAATGGGACAGGCTCCGAGGCGGACTGCGCGTCGGCTCGCCCGCCGATTGGCCGGACGCCTTCCACACGCTCGATTCGTGCCTGACGCACGCCGTCTATCTGGATGCCCTCCGCGAATATCTGGATAAGGGCGGGCGGAGCCGCGGTTCGTATCTTGTGCTCGATCCGGCGGGCGAAAAGCCCGCGCCTACTCTAGGCGATGAGTGGCGCTATGTCGTCCCCTCAGGGGATGGCCTCGCCGCAACGAAGATCCTCGAGATCCGTCTCGGCCCGGATGGGAAAACGGAAAAGAAATGGGTCGACGTCCGTCCCCTGCCCGCGGAGGAGGGGTGGTTCGAAAGCGTCTGGGCGGATTACCGCGCCGACCGCGTCATCCGCTGAAGGAGGCCGTCATGGAACGCAACCGCGTGGCCCTTATCACGGGGGCCGGCCGCGGCATCGGCCGGGGCATCGCCCTGGAGCTGGCCCGGATTGGATTCAAGATCGCCGGATGCGACATCCTCTACGAGCCCAAAAACACCAGATCCGGACTTTTCGAAGTCCGCGGCGAGGCGGCCAAGCTCGGAGCGGCCTTTCTGCCCATCGAAGGCGATGTCTCCAATCCGGCCGAACATGACCGGATCCTGAGCGCGGTCCTGGCGGAGTACGGCCGCCTCGACGTCCTGGTCCACAACGCAGGCGTGGCCCCGGAGGTCCGGACGGACGTCCTTCAGACCACCCCCGAGAGCTTCGATAGGGTCATGGGTGTCAACATGCGCGGGCCGTTCTTTCTGACCCAGAAAGCCGTCCCCCGTCTTCTGGAAACCGCCGCCGGAGACGCCGGAGTCAAGCCGGCGATCGTCTTCATCACCTCGATTTCGGCCGTCGTCTCCTCGACGGCCAGAGCCGAGTATTGCCTGTCCAAAGCGGCCTTGAGCATGGCCGCCCGCATCTTTGCCGACCGCCTGGCTGAATCGGGCATCAACGTCTATGAAGTACGGCCCGGCCTCATCCAGACGGACATGACAGTGCCCGTCCGCGAGAAATACGACGCGCTGATCGCCGCCGGACTCGTTCCGCAGAAGCGCTGGGGCTTTCCCGAAGACGTGGGCAAAGCCGTCGCCGGCCTGGTCCAGGGGTATTTCCCCTATTCGACCGGCCTCATCCTGGAGGTCAGCGGCGGCATGGATATCCGCCGTCTTTAAGAACTGTTCGATCGATCAACCCAATCCGCTGCAATTTCGTATATTCAAGAGACATCGAGGAGAACGGACAATGGTCCGAAAAGCGATCGTTTTGACGATTCTTTTCTCGGCCGGGCTGTTGGCCCAGGTTCCCGTCCAGGACGTCGTCGACGCCGAGATGGCTTTCGCCCGATACACCGGCGAGCATGGGATCAAGGACGGATTTCTGGAATTCCTGGCGCCCGATTCCATCGTCTTCCGGCCCGGCCCCGTCTCCGGCCGCGAGGCCTATGCCAAAACCCCGGTCTCGCCTGCTTTTTTGTCTTGGTATCCCGTGGCCGCCGATCGGGCCGCCTCGGGGGAGCTCGGCTACACGACCGGTCCCTACGAATATTTCAAATTGAAA
The DNA here is from genome assembly GCA_003154255.1 of Candidatus Aminicenantota bacterium. Taxonomy (GTDB): domain Bacteria; phylum Acidobacteriota; class Aminicenantia; order Aminicenantales; family UBA4085; genus UBA4085. The sequence goes on from PMCY01000188.1 coordinate 28,781, forward strand.
AATGATAAAACGCCCGCGGCCTGCGGCCATTATGTGACCCTCTGGAAAAAACAGGCGGACGGCTCGTGGAAAGCGGAGCTGGACGCCGGCATTTCCCATGCCGCACTCCCCACGCGCCCGCCTGTTCTCAAAAGCGGAATGACGGCCGGGCCGGCCGTTTCTTCCGACGGCGCGGCCCGGGCGGAGAATGACGTGGCCGCTCTGGAAAAGAGCCTGAACGAGGGCTACGTCCGGAAAATCGGGACGCTCCTCGCGCCCGAGGCCCGGGCTTACCGCGACGAGTTGTTCCCGGCCGCCGGGCGGTCCGAAGCCCTGACGATGATCGCCTGCGGCGCGGGAACCTGGGCCTTCGTGCCGGCCCGGACGATCGCCGCCGGTTCGGGTGATTTTGCTTATGTCTACGGCGTCGCCGAGCGCCGCAAGGACGGCCCGGGCGGCGAACCTCCGCAGGCTTACGCTTTCCTGCGCATTTGGAAAAGGGCGCCCGGAGCGGATTGGCGCGTCATCCTTGATCTGGCGACATCCCTGCAAAAATGATATAAATGATCCCATTCCGGGAGAGGAGAAGACCATGTCGGACCATCATCACGGCAACGGCGGACGGATTTTCTGGGGCCTGGTGCTCGTCCTCGTCGGCGGGCTGTTTTTGCTCGACAGGCTGGGAATGCACGATTTCGGGTACTACATGTCCCGCTACTGGCCCGTCATCATCATCCTGGTCGGGTTGTCCATCCTCATAGGAAACGGATTTCGCCGGCCCCTGGCAGGATTCATTCTTATCGGCGTCGGCGTCGTCTTCCAGCTCCGGGAGCTGGACATCCTCGAATACGACGTCTGGCATTACGTCTGGCCGGCGATCATCATCTTGGTCGGCCTCTCCATGCTCTTCCGGCCGCGGCTCCGGCATTGGGACGGCCAGGCGCCGTCGATCTCCCAAGCCGACCTGGACGTCGCCGGCGTCTTTTACGGAATGAAGCGGCGCATCGACGCGGCCAATTTCCGGGGCGGCCGGGCCACGGCGGTCTTCGGCGGCGTGGACCTGGACTTCACCGCCGCCGGGTTGGAAGGCGGCAAGGCCACGCTCGAAGCCACGGCCATCTTCGGCGGGATCGAGATCATCGTGCCCCGGGATTGGCGCGTGACGGTCGACGGGACGCCCATCCTGGGCGGAATCGACGAAAAGCAGATCACTCCCGCGGGTGAGCCCAAGGGGACGCTGTTTGTCAAGGCCACGGCCATCTTCGGCGCCGTGACCATCAAGAACTGACACGACGGCCGGGGAAAGGGTCATTCAGAAGGAGAGGGAGATGAAGAAGACGTTGTTGTGGATCCTGGCCTTCATCATCGGCGCCGGTACGATGGTCTACCAGCGGATGACCGGACCAACATATCCCAAGAGGGGAACGGTGACGGTCGCCGGGACGGTCCTGAAGTACAAGCTGCCCCGAAGCATGGTCATCGTGGCCGACGCCAGAGTGACCATCAAGGCTCCCGAACCCTTGACCGGATACCTGGAATTCAAGCGCTATAAAACGGACGATGATTGGACCCGCATGACGCTGGAACGGAAAGGCGATACCCTCCTGGGCGCCCTGCCCAAACAGCCTCGGGCGGGCAAGCTGCTTTATAAGGTTTATTTGGCCGGCGCGGACGGCGCCGGAGTTTCCCTGACCGGCCAGGAAGAGGTCATCATCCGCTTCCGCGGCATGGTCCCCATCTGGGTCCTCATCCCCCACGTCCTGGCCATGCTCCTGGCCATGGTCGTCGCCGCCCGGGCCGGATTGGCGGCCTTTGACAAGAACAGCAATCCCGTGACCTACGCCAAGTGGGCGGCCGTCCTGTTCTTCGTGGCCGGCTTCATCCTGGGACCGGCGATGCAGTACTTCGGCTTCGGCCCTCTCTGGACGGGATTCCCGCTCGGGCACGATATGACCGACAACAAGACCCTCGTGGTCATGATCGGCTGGATCGTGGCCCTCATGGCCGGCCGCAAAGGCAAGGCCGCCCGCGGCTGGGTCTTGGGGGCGGCGCTCCTCATGTTCATCGTCTTCCTGATCCCCCACAGCGTCCTGGGATCGGAGCTCGACTATGGCAAGATGACGCCGCCCGCGGCGGCGGTGCCGATCAAGCAGCCCTGACGGCGGCAGGGACCCCGGGCTTTGCCGGGGATCCATTTCCGCCGCACTCGTCCGTGCTTAAATCACGGACGAATGCCGAAAGAACGGACCTTGGCTCGCGGCCCGAAAACAAGCCCTGCGTATCTGCGACCCCAAGATATTTTCGGCCACCGATCTTTTTATTTCAAGGTAAACCGGACAGTCACTGTAAAGAGGATTCCGCGCGGCTTGCCCTCAATGATTGCGGGTTCATACACCCATTGGCGGACCGAATCGATGGCCGC
>PMCY01000188.1:31192-31570 GCA_003154255.1 Candidatus Aminicenantota bacterium
ACGGCCCGAACCGGCCCTTCCTCGGGCACGGCATCCGATCCCAGGATGATCTGGGCATCGAGTTCGGACGGCCACTTGATCGTCTGCATGGAAATGAAATACGGCTTGCCGTCGGCCGCGCTGAAACCGAAGACGGCCGCGTTTTTCGGAGCGACCGTGAATTCCGTATCCAGCAAACTGGTTTTTTCGTTGTCTTTCTGTTCGAAGACCTCGATACGGAAGCGCAGCTTGGGAATATCGACGGGCGTGACCATGACGAGGTAGTCTTTGTAGTCCTTGTCGCCCAAACGGAAGAAATGGAAAGCTTTCTCCGACTTGCCCTTGTCCCAGACAAGATCGGCCTCGGTCAGGAGCGAAACTCCCTTGAGGTTGAAGATC
>PMCY01000188.1:31675-37063 GCA_003154255.1 Candidatus Aminicenantota bacterium
GACCATCCCGTCGTCCTGCGGATGGATGATATATGTATTCGCCGGCTCGTTTTCAATGCGCGCGGAGTGAAGAATAAAGCCGCTCGTTTCAGCCATGGAATCGCCTGATCCGGAGGCGTCCGGATTTCCCAGGTAGCGAACGGTGCCGACAAGAAGGGCGGCCGCCAGGGCCAATCCGCAGCCCGCCGCCGCCCAGCGGACGGCAGGCGCCGGACGGACAGGCGTTGTTTTCAAAGCGGCGCCCGAAAACGGAGCTCCGGCCGTGCGCCCCGCCGCGGAGGCCGGACTAATGCCCCGTTTCACCGCTGGCCAGATGTCGTCCAACCCGCCCATATCCTGGGCTTGAACGAGGACGCGCCGCACGTCTTCCCTTCCCGCCAGTTTTTTTGAGCAGGCCGGACAGTTTTCCATGTGCCGGGCCAGGCCCGACTTCCAGGCCGGGACGGGCAAGACGCGGCAGAGAAGCTCAACGATTCCCGAGTGTCCCATAACCTTTCTCCATAATTTTCTTGATTTTCCTGCGGCCGTTGAACAGATAGACGCGGGCCGTGGACGCCGCGCACCCCAAAATGCCGGCGATTTCGGAAGAATTCAAGCCTTCGTTGGCCCACAGGGCCAGGGCCAGGCGTTCTTTTGCGGACAACGTTTCGAGCAGAGCATTGGAAATTTCGCCTCTCCCCGGAGTATCGGGGCCGCGGTCCCGATTCGAAGNNGACGTTCACCGCCAGCGCCGTCAGCGGTCCTTTGTAGGCATCCACGATGAGACGGAACTCCTCCCCGTTTCCACGCAGACAGGCTTCAATCGCTTCGATTTCGTTCATGGGGGCCGCTTGGCCGCCTTCATTGAATATTACGCCGCGGGGCCGCGGACCGTTTAGGCCCGCCGGGCCCGATTGTCAGCCCTTGATCTTGGCCAGAAGGGCCATGGCCTGGTCCTTGAATTGGGGGTGCCCGGCGGCCTTCTCCGCCCAGGGGACGGCCCGTTCCTTGAGGCCGCCGTTGACCCAGGCCGCCGCGGTGTTGTAGCAGGCCAGGGCCAGCGTGGCCCGGGAAATCCGCAATTGGCTTTCCTTTTTGGCCAGCATCGCCGTGCGGCGCACTTCGCTCAGAGACGCCGCCCGGATCTGGTCGATGCGGGCCAGGATGGCCGCCTCGTTCTTGCCGACCACCTCTGCGGCCTGCTCGTAATAGCCCGCGGCGGCCAGCCATTTCCCGTCGTGATCCTTGATCCGGCCCAGGCCGAAGAGGGCCTCGGTATTGGCGGCGTTGTACTTCAGGGCTTCCTTGAATTCCTTTTCCGCCCGGTCGAATTGGCTCTTCTCCAGGGCGATCGTCCCCGCCATTCCAAAAACCTCGGAATTGGTCGGCAGGCGGCCCTTGGATTCCTCGATATGGGCCTGGGCCGAATCCAGGTCCTTAAGGGCATGGTGATTCCAGGCCAGCCAGTAATGGCATTCGCCCATGAGCCAATTGCCCAGCTCGATCATTTTCTGCAGCGTGGCGATGGCCTCGCCATAGCGCCCCAGGTAGCTTTGGCAGATGGCCTTGCCCAAAATGGCGTCCCGGTATCCGGGCGAGAGGTCGAGCGTCAGGTCGTAGAACTCAAGGCTTTTTTCGAATTCCTCCGTGGCCGTATAGATGCTGGCCAGGTAAATCGTCTCCTGGGGCGAAGCGCCCAGTCCGGGCAGGGCCTTAAGGAAATTCTTTTCGGCCGACAGCAGACTGCGTTCGGCCAGGTCCATCTCCCCGAGATGAAAATAGGCTTCGTAGAACTTCGGGTCGGCTTCCGCCAGCCGAACCAGGATTTCGGGTTGCTCCTTGGTATAGCGAACGGCGTTGGCGTATAGCATGAGGGGCGAGTCGGGAAACAGGGCATAGATCGGAGCCAGGTCTTCTTTCTGGTCGGACGACCACCCGCTCAGCGACCCGAAGAACGAGACGTAGAGATAAGCGTAGAAATCCTCATCGGCCGCCCGGGCCTTCAATTCCGCCTTCAATTTGTCGGCGTTGTCGACTCCGCGCTTGACTTGGACCGGATTAACGTCTGTTTGGATGCCTTGGGAAGGCCGGATGGCGGACAGCGAATCGGCCATGTCCAGGAAGGCCGAAAGTCCTTTCAGGCCGGGATTCTCCCGGATGACCCGGCGGGCCTCCTCGGCCGTCGGTCCGAAAAGGATGCCGATCTGATTTTCGCGAATCCTCAAAAGCACCAAAGTGCGGACATAGTAGGAGGCGACGCCGCCCGCCCGGCCGGGGCGAAGATAAACCTCTTTATAGAGATCGGCCGCCTTTTTGAATGCCGTAAAATGCCCCCGCCGGATCAATCCTTCGGCTTCCGCGATTTTTGCCGCGGAGTCGTCAGGCTTGGGTATTATCCGCGGACGATCCAAGACTCCGGGGGCACAGGCCGTCCATCCTGCCGCGACAGCTAAAATAAAGAAAACAGGGAATTGTTTCCCGATGGCCAGGGATTTTTTCATGATCCAACCCTCATTTCATATACGCTGAGGACGTCCGCTTCGTTTAGGGGCGGCCTTCGTTTCTCATTATAAACAATCGGCCCGATATCTCGCGGCGCCGATCGCCCCTGCCGCCTCCTTCCCCGTCCCGTTGCCTTGGGAGGCTCGAATATTTTATGATGCCTTATCGTTTTTATTAGGAGGACCCGTCACAATGAATATCCGAATCAACCGAGCGGCCGCGTTCCTGTTCCTGGCCGCCGCGTTTATCGCCGCGGCGTCGGCCCAGGCCCCCCCCACAAGGCCCGAAAAAGCCGCGGCGAAATCTCCGCGCCCGATCGAGCTCAAGGATATCCTGGGCTGGCGAAGCATGTCCAGCACAAGCCTCTCGGCCGACGGCCGCTGGCTGGCTTATCGGGTCTCGCCGCTGGAAGGCGACGCCGAAGTCGTCTTCAAGCAAACCCAGGGCGCCAAGGAGTACAAGTTCCCGGCCGGGGAAGGCCGGATGGGATTCGTCGGCCTCTCGCGCGACGCCCGCTACGGCGCCTTCATCGTCAACCCGGACGCCAAGGAAGCCAAAAAGCTGCGCCAGGAAAAGAAGAGCCCGACCCTCAAGGCGGCCGTCGTCGACCTGGATTCGGGCGAAAAGGTGGAATATGACAAGATCCGCTCGATCCAGTTCTCTGGCCGCAATCCAGGCTGGATCGCCCTGCTCAAGACCGTTCCCGAAAGCCAGTCCCGGGAGAAGGACAAGTGGCTGGGCGGAGATCTGATCCTCCGCGAGCTGGCCACGGGCAAGGAGCTTCTTTTCGGCAATGTCTCCGAATTCGCTTTCGACAAGCAGGGACGCCGGCTGGCCATGCTCGTCGATTCATACGGACAGGCCGGCAACGGGGTCCTGTTGAGGGACATGACCGGCGGTGCCCTGGTCCCCCTGGACAACGACAAGGCCTCCTACAAGAGTCTGGCCTGGAACGAGAAGGGCGAGGCCCTGTCCTGTCTCAAGGGCAAAGAGGACAAGGCCTATGAAGACAAGCTCTACGCCGTCGTCGGCTTCACCGGATTCGGTCCGGGAGCGCCGCTGAAGACGGTTTACGATCCCAAGGACGACAAGGGCTTCCCGGCCGGGATGAGCCTCAGCCCGGACCAGGCGCCCCGCTGGACCGAAAGCCTGGACGCCCTGGTCTTCGGCATCCATGAATTGAAGAAAAAGGACGAAAGCAAAGGGCCGGGCGCGGGGCCCGAGGCGGCGCCGGCGGCCGAAGCCGACGAGGACATGCCCGACCTCGTCCTCTGGCATGGCGCGGACAAGCGCCTGCAGTCCCAGCAACAGGTCGAAGCCGGCGAGGACCAGAAGTTCAGTTACCTGGCCGAGTATCGGATCAAGGAGAAGAAATTCATCCGTCTGGCCGACGACGACCTCCGCACCGTCGTGGTCGCCCCCAGGGGACGCTGGGCGGTCGGGTACGATGATCGGGAATACGAGCTGGACGGCAACCTCGACGGCCGCAGCTACCGGGACATCCTGGTCATCGACATGACCACCGGGGTCCGCAGGCCGGCCCTCAAGAAAAGCCGCTATTCGTTCTCCATCTCGACTGACGGCAGCCACCTCCTCTGCTACGAGGAAGGCGCTTTCTTCACCTATGAGTTCATGACCGGCAAGACGTACCCGATCACCAAGGACGTGCCGGCCGATTTCGTCAACGAGGACAACGACACCAACGTCAAGAATCCCCCCGATTATCCCGTCGGCTGGTCCGAGGACGGCAAGTCNNTCCAACACGACCCCGAGCTCAAGGGCATCGACCCGGCCAAACCCATGTACATCCCCATGTACGGGGAATGGACCAAGAAGGCAGGCATCGGGCGCATCGAGAAGGGCAAGCCCGGACTGGCCGTGCTCCTCTGGGACGACGCCGGATTCGCCGGGCCGCTCAAGGCCGAAAACGCCGAGGTTTACGTCTATACCAAAGACACTTTCAAGGACGCGCCGGGTCTCTACGTCACGGACGCGACATTCAAGTCCGGCCGCATCCTGACCGACACCAATCCCCAGCAGAAGGATCTCCTCTGGTCCAGCGGCTCGATCCTGCTGGATTACAAGATGGACCCCAAGAGCGGCATGGACAAGAAGCTCCAGGCCGCCCTTTTCCTGCCGGCCAACTATGAGAAGGGCAAGCGCTATCCGACGATCGTCTATTATTACGAGAAGATGTCCCAGCAGCTCAACCGCTACGCCCAGCCCTCGGCCAACGGCTTCAACAAAAGCGTCTATACGAGCAACGGCTACGCCGTCCTCATGCCCGATATCACGTACAAGCTCAACGACCCAGGCATGTCCGCGGCCTGGTGCGTCCTGCCCGCTCTGGAAGCCGCCGTGGCTTCGGGCGTCGTGGACCGCTCCAAGGTCGGCTTGCAGGGGCATTCCTGGGGCGGCTACCAGACGGCTTTCCTGATCACCCAGGCCGATTTCGCCGCCGCCGTGGCCGGAGCGCCGCTGACCAACATGATCAGCATGTACAGCTCGATCTACTTCAATTCGGGCGGCGCCAACATGGCCATCTTCGAGAGCTCGCAGGGGCGCTTCCTCGGCGGCTATTGGGACAACCTCGAAGCCTATCAGCGCAACTCCCCCGTTTACTTTGCGGCCAAAGTCAAAACGCCGCTCATGATCCTGCACAACGACAAAGACGGGGCGGTCGTCTGGAACCAGGGCATCGAATACTACAACACGCTCCGCCGGATGAAGAAACCGGTCATCCTGCTCGAGTATGTGGGCGAAAACCACGGCCTGGCCAAGCCGGCCAACCAGAAAGACTATACGGTGCGGATGAGGGAGTTCTTCGACCATCACCTGATGGGCAAACCGGCGCCGGCCTGGATGAACGAGGGCGTGCCCTTCCTGAAGATGAAGGACCATTTGAAG
>PMCY01000054.1:0-5221 GCA_003154255.1 Candidatus Aminicenantota bacterium
TGGCGGTCGCTTCTTCCGGTCTTTCAGACCGGCCGGTAAAAAACCTCGCTGACCGACCGGTTGTAGTGGATCCGGTTGATCGTCCGGGCCAGAATATCGGCCAGCCCGCGGATCTTGATGAAGGACAGGGCCCGGAAATCTTCCGTCTGGGGAATGCTGTCGGTGATGATGACTCTTTTCAGCCGATAGGAGCGGTGCAGCTCCTCCAATCGCTTTTTGGCTGAAGGCAGGCAGAGATTGTGGCTTATCCCGACATGGATCTCCCGGATGCCCTTCTCGTCGACCAGCTTTTTGGACAACTCATAGATCGTCCCGCCGCCGCTGATCATATCGTCGAGAATCAGGGCGATCCTCTTGCCCCGGAAATCGCCGATGATGTCCTTGATCTCGGCGATCTCGGGCTTGGGCCGGAACTTGGATGCGATCGCCGTCTGCAAGCCTAAGGCTCTGCCGAAATGGGTGACGAACTTGGCCGCGCCCTCGTCCGGAGCGACGACGATAACGTCCTTCCGTTCGCGGAAGGACGAAAATTCTTCGAGAAACAAGGTCAAGGATTCGAGCATCTGGACGGGCAGTCCTCCATAGAACCCGCGGATCTGGGCACAGTGGGGGTCCCAGACGACCAGGCGATCGACGCCGGCGGCGATGGACAGGTCCGCCATCAGCCGGGCAGTCGTCGGCTCGCGCTGGAACTTGGTCGGCTTGTCCTGGCGGGCGTAGGCCAGGTATGGCAGGAGAGCCGTGACGTGGCTGGCCCCGTGTTCGCGGAACGTCCGGGAGGCGATGAGCAGAGCCATCATGTTCTGGTCAATGCTCCGGTCCGCCGTCGGGTCGAGTGCCGCCTGGAAAAGAAAAACATCGTAGCCGCTGACGTGAAGGGGCAATCGAACGGCCGTTTCGGTGTCCGAGAAATTCGTATCGATGGCCTCGGCATAGAGGACGCGTTCGCGGCTGGCCGTCTCGGCCAGGCGCTTGTTGTAGGCGGAAACGACCTGGCGGGCCAAGGCGGCGCCCGACCGGCAGGCGGCGACCAGGAGACGGCCGCGCGCCGATTCCATGCGCAAGATCTGTTCCCGGGCATACATCTCGGGTGTGAAGAAGGCGCTCTTGACCGGGCGCTGACGGCGTTTGGAAGCCATCGGATCGTCCTCCCTTGCTTAGAACCAGCCGTATTCGCGGCCGGTTTCATATAAGGCCACGACGTTTTCGGGCGGAGTCAAGGCCTGGATGTTATGGCAGGGCGCCAGGATGTAGCCGCCGCCGGTCCCCAGGATGCGCAAATTGTCCAGGACCTCGCGCCGAACGTCGTCGACGGTTCCGAAGGGCAGGGTGAATTGGTTGTCCATGCCGCCGTGGAGTATGATCGCTTTGCCGAAATCGGACTTCAAAGCTTCGCGCTCCATTCCCGGGCAGCGCCATTGAATGGGATTGAGAAGATCGATGCCCAGGGCGATGAGGTCCGGCAGGATGCGGCGGCAGTTTCCGTCGTCATGGTGAAAGACCCGGGCGCCGCCCTGGTGGGCCAGATCGATCATCCGCTTCATGCCGGGCAGGAGAAACTCGCGGATGTGGCGGACGGAAAACATCAGGTCGGTCTGGCCGCCGAGGTCCTCGGCGATATAACTGTAGGTGATCCGCCCGGGAATCTGCTCGAAGATCCGGCGGGTGTTCTCATATTCAAGATCGAACAGGCGGCCCAGACAATAATGGACGATTTCCGGCTGTTCAATAAGATCCATCAGGGCCCGCTCATCGCCGCGAAGGTATTTATATGTCAGGAACGGCTCGGATCCGCCACCCTGGACGGGATAGTCTTCATGTCCTTGGAGCTGGTTGGGGATAGCGCGATAATCCCACCATTCCGGGCTTGGCCAGCGATAATTCTTCCGGATCCCCTCTACCGAAGTGAACGCCGCCAGGGGGTGGCTGACGCATTCGTCGTAAATGCCCGTGCCGTAATCAACGCCGCTGAAGCGGCAGCCGAAGACATCCGTGCCCGGCGCGAGCCGGGGCCCGATATAAGACGGTTTGGGAGAAACGACGTAGTCGACATGCAACTTACGGAGGGCCTCCTGACGCGAGGCACAGCCCAGATGACCCATCAGCCGGGCGTCGAATTCGGGCGTGGACCAGTAATCCATCGGAACGCGGTCGGTCTTATGCCGCAGGAAGACGGCCTGCCAGCGCTCCACGGGGGTCATGGTTTCGAGGGGCATGGAACTTGGGCCTTTCTTTCCGATTTAGACATAGGCCATGGTTGGATTTTACCCGATTCCGGGCCGCGAGACACTTCTTTTCGCCTCCGGGCGCGAAAGCGCCGTTCAGTGTTTATGAAGGTCTTTATGCATGGCCCGGCGGGCCGCGAGTGGACGCTCGTCGGCGGGCATCTCGGCCAGGGTATGGGCCAAGTCGGCGTCGTTCTCTTTTTCCAGGAGATCGGCGACGCCGTCGATGACGCTGGCCGGAAAGATGCCGTCCCGCTCGTACAACCCGCGCTGTTCGCGGAGGAGCCGGGCCGAAGCGACGCAGCTTCCGGGCAGCGCGGGCAGCCGCCGGCGCAGCTCGGGGTTGGAGGCGACGTTGCCCTTGACGTAAAGGCGTTCGGCTAATTCCAGGGGGCCCTCGCCGTCCAACTTGTTGCGGGCATCGTCGAAAGCCCAATCCACGGACATGCATATGCCGGATAAAAGAAGGTGGACCAGGGCGCTTCCGTCGGGGCTGCGGAGCTCCACCGTCTGGCGGCCGTTCTTGGCCAGGATGGAATCCTGATCCTGGGGATTGATCAGTCCCGAAAGGTGTCGTTTATTTGTCCAGCCCAGGGGCACCCGGATGAGGGCGCTACGGTTGAGATCGCTCCAGCAGACGTAGGTCGGAGCCTCCTGATTGGGAACGAGGCGGAGATAAGAAGAGGCGACCGTGTTGCCGAAGGCCGTCAATGACTCGGCATACCGGCAAAGCCCGCCGACGACCCGGCGGGCGGCCTCGGAAAGCGATCCATCCGGTATGGTCATCACGTTTTTGCCGTTTTTGACCAGTTGGAGATGAAAGTGGAGGCCGTTCCCGGCCAGCCCTTCGTCGAGCTTGGGCGTGAACGTGGCCGTCAAGCCGTGGCGATAGGCGACATTGCGGATGAGCCAGCGGCCGAGAACCACGTCGTCGGCCATCTCGGCGATGGGCCGGGGCAGGAACTCGATTTCCATCTGTTCCCCGCGCTTGTCGTTGATCTCCTCCCAGTCGCTGGGCAGGCTGTCGATGAAGCCGACCTCGCCGTGGGCGTATTTGACCGCCCCGGAGATCTGGGTGATGTGGCGGACCATCTCGTTGAGGACGGGTCCGCATTTGAGGAACGGCGCCGATCCGTGATAGCCCTGCTGGCGTTGGGCCGGAAAAAGCGTCTTGGAGCGGTCGCTGAAGAGAAAGAATTCGATCTCGCCAAGGGCCTGCAGCTCGTAACCCGTCGCCTCCCGGAGCTTGGCGTCGGCCTTGGCCAGGATGTTGTCGGGGGCGAAAGGCGCGGGGGCGCCATCCCGGGTGACATAGCGGCAGACGAAGTCCAGGCTGTGGTCGTCGAAGGGATTGAGAAATGCCGTCCGGTAGGACGGGACGACATAGAGATCGGACTGGGCCGCGTCGATCATGCCCTTGAAAAGGGACGATCCGTCCACCCGCTCCCCATCGGCCAACACGGAATCGGCCTGTTCGATGGTGGCCACCGGGATCTTCAGCTCCTTCAGCTTGCCGTCGGCGGCGGTATAGTGAAAGGTGATGCGTTCGAGGCCTAAATCGGCGATGAGCTTGAGGAAGTCGGCGCGAAGAAAATCCTGGGGGTTCTTGTTCAGCAGAACAGCCAGGCGGTTGGCCAAGGCGTAGCTCGCGGGAGGGGGAACCGGCATATCGACGACTCCTTTGTCCTGTTCATCCCTGCGCAAAAGGGAAAGATGGTTATTTTAAGCAAAAGGAGACGATCAATGCAACCGGAACGGCGCGAAGGCTCGGGAGCGGTCGGTCAAGGGCGCTTGGCCGGGCGGGTGAAGCTGATTTTATCCAGATCCAGAACCCAGGATGTCTTCATGCCTTCGAGATTCACTTCGGAAACGGCCATCGTCCCCACGAAGGGCAATCCGCCCTTGGTGACGAAGGCAAAGGCGTAGTCGGCCGTCCGCGCGGCCCCCTCGGGAGCACTGAGGACGATGCGGGCGGACAGGACAAACAACCTTCCCCCGCTATTCTCCGCCTTGCGGACGATCCGTCGAACCACGCCGTTGGCCAGACGGAGGACTTCTCCCGTTTGGGCCATGTCGGCCGAAAGAAGGGCTTGCCGGGATTTAATCGTCTCATTGACGGCTTGCTCATCCGAGAATACGAATCCGTCCCCCGTCCGGACGGCGAAGAGCCGGTCGTGATCCCCTTCGGTGAAGACGGATTGGAGCAGCCCCAAATTGGTCAGCGTCGAGAGCCAGCCGGCCTCCTCGTCCGTCAACGAACCGGCGAATTTCGTGGTTGTTTCCCCGGCTTCGCTGTTCCAGGTGGCCCGGGCCGTCCCTACGTGCGCGCCGTTCTTTTTCACAAGATAGGAGGCATCGAAGGCCGTGGCCTCCGTTTCGACGATCGAATAATAGGCTTTAATGATCCTGGCCATCAGCTCGGAAGCCAGCATCCGGTTCGCCGCCGTCGCGGGGACGGAGGGAAGATCCGCTACCGCCGTTTTTGTATCCGGACCTGCGACTTCCGGCTTGGCTTCGATTTTGGGCGAAGCGGCCTTTTCTTCCACACCCCAGGTGAAGTCCAGGATTTGATGGGGAGTATGGTCGGTTGTCTTACCTTCCCCTTGGTTATGATCATCGATCCTGACGATCCAGGACGGGACTTGTTCGCTGACGTAAGTTGTGCGCGTTCCGACCACGTCTTCCGTCGGATGCTTCTCCCGTCTCTCGTAGACGTCGCAGAGGATTTCCTTGTCCTTGATCCGAAGCTTTTTCCGGCCCGTTTTCGGACCCCATCCCTCCGTTATTTTTTTGAGTTCCTCGGGAGGGGCGAAACGCGGCAGAGTGCCTTTTTGGTCGTTTTTCTTTTTGCCGTTGACCGAACCGCTGACTTTGACCGTGACCGAATCGTCATCGGCGGCAACGACTTCCATCGTCTTCAGCGTGATGATGTCTTGAAAGTAGTTCACCTCGGCATCCTTGATCTCGACGCGCGTCCCAACGCGGGCGTCGGACCA
>PMCY01000054.1:5354-8452 GCA_003154255.1 Candidatus Aminicenantota bacterium
GCCTTCCCTCCAGCCCGCGACAATCGATTTCACGTCCACGCCCCTCTCCAGCGCCGTCCGGACCGAGGCCGTGCCCATGATCTTGTCGAAATAGGAATTGTAAAACTGGAATTTCGCGGGATAGAGCTTCCTCAGGACGGCGATCAGATGAAGCGTCGTTTCCAGCGGCCGATAGAGGGCCCGATCGGTCACATGGAGCTGGCAGCCGCCGCACAGCTCGCCCTTGAATTTGGAAAATGTCGGGGTGAACCATTGCTCGCGGAAAATGACGCCGGAGAGATTCAAGGCGTTGAGCGCCGCGGCCAGGTCGTTTCCGTCGANNGGCAGGCCGGTCTGGTCGAACCATTGGTCGCGCTTGTAGCCTTCCAGGGGCACGACGGTAAGCCGCGCTTTTTTCTTCAGGAAGCGGTCGTTGTAGAGCCGGGCCAGCTCGCCGATGGTCAGCCCAAACCGCAACGGCACGGGATAGAGGCCGACGAAGGAGCTGAATTCGGGGTATTCCAGGATAGGCCCCTCCATGATCGAGCCCGTGATCGGATTGGGCCGGTCCAGGACGATATAATCCAGCCCACTTTCGGCGCAGGCTTCCATGGCATAGGCCATGGTCGCCTCGTATGTGTATACGCGGGTCCCGACGTCCTGGATGTCGTAGATCAGGACATCGAGGTCCCTGGTCATCGAGGGAGTCATCTTTTTGTCCTGATGGGTCGTGTCAAACGAACGCATATACTCGTCGATGCCTTTGAGCATCCCGGGCTGCGGCTTCATGGACGGCCCGTATAGGCTGAACACGGGCAAACCGTAATGCTTGTCGATGTAATAAGGGACATATTCCCCCGCCTGGGCGTCTCCCCGGACTCCGTGTTCGGGGCCATAGAGGGCCACGAGCTTGGCTCCGCCCACCTCGCGAAGCAGATCGATCGCGCCACGCAGACGGCTATCGACGGCCGAAGGATTGGTGATCAGGCCGATCTTCCGCCCCTTGATCAGGTCGAGTCGCTTCTCCAGAAGGACCTCGAGTCCCGGCTTGACCCGCTCGACCGCCGCGGTTTTAGCGGCCGGAGCGGCCGACCCTGACGGCGCCGGAGAATTTTCGGAACGGCAGGCCGCGCCTAGCACGACGAACGCTCCCAGGCACGACCCCAGGATCGAACGACGGATATCCGCCCGCTTGAAGCAAAGACGATCGATATTCATTTAAAGTCCTCCTCGGCCTGGTTCATGGAGCCGACGTTCAGCGGCCGGCGACCCGGTACGTGATCAGAAGCGATCCGGCCGCCTCGGGGATCCGGAGTTCCAGGCCTTCCTTCAGAAGCGATTGGCCGGATTTGACGATCTTGATCCCGTAGTCCTCGAAAAATACTTCATAAGACAAACCCGCCTCCAGGCCCCGGAATTTCACCGCGCAGNNGCCAGCCAATCCGTATCGCGGTCGCTGTAAGCGGTAAGCGCATAAAAATCCCCATAAAAATACGGCCGCAGCCGTTGGTATTCATCCAGCAGACTGCGGGCCCGCTGGACCGAGAAATCCCCCCCGAAATCCCAGTTGATGATCAGGGCGCTGCTGATCGTGGAACGGAAATTGTAGGTCTTGGGAGTGACGTTGCCCGTACCATTGCAGGGCAGATAGTGATGGATGCCGAAGGTCTGGCTCTGGGTGAATTCGGTGAAGGGATAATCCGACCGCCACAAGGGAACGCTCCGCGAGATCGTCTCCAAATCGAGGCGGCGGCCGCCGCNNCGCAGTTGTCGATCAGCAGCCCGGGATGCCGTTTCAACAATTCATCCCAGAAGGCGTAAAGGCCCTCGATATGCTTGATTTCCGAGATCCCGATACGGTCGGGCGCGTCGCCCCCGCGCCAGTATTCCTGGGGATCGAAATTGAAGTCCTGGCGATAGACGGTGATGCCCTCGCGGTCGATCGTGTCGGAAATGTATTCGGTCATCCATTTGCGGGCGGCGGGCAGGCCGAGATTGAGGAGCGCGCTGTCCGAGCCCGGCTTCCGCAGAAGCCACTCCGGATGCTCGCGGTCCAGCCGCGTCCCCTTGAACACCCGTTCGGGCTCGAACCAGACGCAGAAGCCCATGCTTAATTGTTTGGCGGCATCGGCCACGGGCCGGAGTCCGTTGGGAAAGTTGACCCGGTTAACCGTCCAGTTCCCCACCCCTTCCCACCAGGAAGCCTGCGATCCGTCGAACCAGCCGGCGTCGATCCACCAGACTTCGGGGGCCAGGCCGAACTGGGCATAGCGGTAAGCGGTGGCCACGGACCAGCGTTCCGTTGTGCAGCTGTTTTCGTTGCAGGGCGCGGGCCCGCCGTTGCCGGCGCTGCTGGCCAAGGGCAAAACGACGGGCCGGCCGTCCTTTTGGGGTGTATGGTGTCTGAGGACGAAACGGCGGAAAGAGTTGTGGCCGGCGTACCGATCCGCGCCTGTCCAGAAGAGGAGCGCCACGCGGGGCGAGCGGACTTCCTCGCCGGGAAGAAGGACGAAATGGGTCCGCTTCATGCCGGCCCGAAGCCGGGCCGTGCCGGCGGCGTTTCGCCCGACCGAAGCCTGCCAGAGACCGGACCAGCCCAGGGCGGCGACGACGCCTCCTCCCGGCAGCTCGACGTTGAAAAAGGGCATCGATCCCCGCCCGGACGAGCGGCCTTCCTGGACGCCGAAGGAAATTTCGCGGCCGGGAAGCAGCGCTTCGTCGAGTGGCGCAAAATCCGTGGGCTTGTCGTCACTCCCCGCGGCCCGGTGGAGCGCGGCATCGCCTTTTCCGGCGAAGGGAAGATCGGCATCGACCGCCTGGATCTCGTCGATGAAAGGCGTATGGGCCTTGGATGTATTCTTGAAACGGAGAACCCATTCGACGGCCGGATAGTCCTTATAGATTATACACTCCGCCTTTACCACCAAACCTGTCGCGGGATCCGCATAGGCTATGGTACGGACGGTCTTGTCGCCGTCAACGGCGGCGGCCTCTTCGGTCACATTCCATTTCGCCAGGAACGAAGCCGACGGGCGTCCTCCATAGAGGAACGAGTACAGCGGGACCTTGCCCTTGGACCAATAAGCCTGGGCGAACGCGGCGGCTTTCTCGAAAGCGCC
>PMCY01000310.1 GCA_003154255.1 Candidatus Aminicenantota bacterium
TGAGGACTGCAAAGCCCGCCAGCGCTTGATCCGGAGAACGCCTCGGACGCACGAGAACAGACAGGCGACGGCGATGATTCCCAGGGTCAAGGCCAGGCTCCAATCCCGAATGGCGGCCAGTTTGGCCGGCCCGGTCGCCCCTGCGGTCATGGCCGTCCAGGCGGCGCGGATTTCCTCGGCATGCGCGCCGAGGGTAACGAAGATCATGATCGGCGCCGCCGCATCGATCACCGCCCGCGCGCCCACGCGCAGCGGGGTGAGATTCGGGCGGACGAGATTGATCAGGGCCAGGACCACGCTGACGCCGATGAAAACGGCGATGGGGAAAAAATACCGGGTCTGGAAATCGCGCCACAACAAGGAGGGCGGCAGGGGGGCCGAGGCCCCGTTGAGAGAGAGGACAATCGGGAAGCTGAAACCTCCCAGCCACCACACCAGGACGAGCAGGTTGGCGACGATATCGGCCAGGGAGGAAGCCCTGGGAATTCTGAGGACATTACGGACGGCCGGCAGGCGGCGGGGATTCCAGTCCCCGCGGGCGGCGGATTGGCGTTGGAGGCGTTCGCCCACGGCGAAGCCGACGGTGATCATGGCGAACATGGTCAGAGCCGTTGTCCAGAGACTGCCCAGCCCCTGGAACAGCGCCGCCCCGGAATGGGCGGCCCGATAGGAAGGAACGAAGATCAGGAGACATACCCAGACCAGAAACGCAGGGATCAGATAGATCCCGGCGGCTAATTTGAGTACGAATTCATAAATGGGATAGAGCTGCGGCCCGACGAGATGGCGCTGGGGCAGGAAGCGCCCGGCCACAGTGAAGGGGCTCCCGCGCTTCTTGAGAAGGGCGGACACCTCCTCCTCGTCCAAGGGATGCCCGAACTCCTTCTCGCGCTCTTCGATCTGGGAGCGGATGTCTTCGGCGAGCTCGGCGATCACGTCGGCCTTCTGATTTTTGGGCAGCCAGAAACGGATGGCGTTCAGATAGCGTTCAACGAGATCCATGGTTCGTCTCCTTCATGATTTCGTTCAGAGAGGCGGTGATCGTCTCCCACTCGGCGGACAATTGTTTGAGGATCCTCTGGCCTTCCGAGGACAGGTGATAGAAGCGCTTGGGCCTCTTGTCCTCCTCCCGCCAATCGCTGGCCAGAAGGCCGTGGCTTTCCAGCCGCCGCAGGAGCGGGTAGAGCGTGCCCTCATCCACGGCCATCCCCCTCTCGGCCAGGGCCTTGCGCAGGGTATAGCCGTACTGTTCGCGGCGGAGCTCGGCCAGGACCGCCAGGGGGACGCAGCCGCGGCGGAGCTCCAGCCGGAGGTTTTCGAACTGATCGTTGGTCATGGGCTGTCGCCTCTCTTTGTATACGGTGTCGCATACAGTGTATGCCGCACAGTATAGTTTGTCAAGACTTTTTTTCTTTATGGAAAGATGCCGCCTGTTCAAACCCGGCCCGAACCGAAAGGGGGCGCTTCGTCAGGTATCCGAAAACGTCCGATGTAGCCGCCGGGCTACCGTCTCTACGGCCTCGTGCACGCCGCAGACAGCGGCCTTCGACTTGACGATTTCTGAATTGAGGCTAAAATATAAGAGGAAGAATCGGAATCTTCCTCTGGAGGTTGAGTCATGTTAACTCTCAAAGAGGTTCAGTCTCTTCTCTCCGGAGAGTTGTTGACACCCGGGATAAACCTCGAAAAGGAATGCTCGAAAGTCTTCGCCTCGGATATGATGAGCGATGTCTTGGCTTTTATCGATCCGGAATCAGTCCTGGTGACGGGGCTGATCACTTCGCACGTCGTCCGGACGGCCTGCTTGGCCGACGTCTCGGCCATCATCCTCGTCCAGGGAAAACGGCCGGAGCCGATGGTTGTCGACGAGGCCAGGGTCCGCAACCTCCCCATCATCTCCACAGCCTGTTCAATGTTCGAAGTCTGCGCGAGGATCTCCCGATCGCATCCGGAAGCAGGTCGATGATGACCGAGATTTCGTTCCAGCAGGAATTCGAGATCAAGGGCGGCGATTTCGTCAGGGCCGGCGAGGCCTCCTGCGAAATCAAGAACCTCCTCAAGGAACTCGGGGTGGCCATGCAAGTCGTCCGGCGCGCCGCCATCGTTTCCTATGAGGCCGAAATGAACGTGATCATGTATGCCGGATCGGGCCGACTCGATCTTTCGGTCACATCCGATCGAGTTCAGATCGTCGTGGACGATCGTGGCCCCGGCATTGAAGACGTCGAGTTAGCCATGAGCGAAGGGTATTCGACGGCGACGCCGGAGATGCGCGAGCTGGGCTTCGGGGCCGGCATGGGTTTGCCCAACATCAAGAGGAACTCCGACATTTTCAAGATCCATTCCAAAGTCGGCCGCGGGACGCGGTTGGAGATGACGATCCGGACGAACGGACATAGGCTATGATCGAAGCTCCCCGTCACCCGCTCAAGATCAGCCTCGAAAAATGCATCGGCTGCGTCCATTGCCTGACGGCCTGTCCGACCAAGGCGATCCGGATCAAAAATGGGAAAGCCTTGATCCTCAGCGATCTCTGCATCGACTGCGGGGAATGCATCCGTTTTTGCCCCCACGACGCCATCGAATCCCAGACGACGTCGTTCACGGACTTGGACACCTTCCGCTTTAAAGTCGCCATCCCGGCCACGGTGCTTTACGGGCAGTTCGACAACGCCACACTTCCCCACGAGATCCTCTTCGCTCTCCGCCGGATCGGGTTCGACCACGTCTATGAGCTGAGTACCATCTGCGAGCTCAACAATGCGGCCATCGAGGCATACATCGACAGCCACCCCCGGCCCCGTCCGCTCATCGCCTCGACGTGCCCCGTCGTCGTACGCCTCATCCAACACCGCTTTCCATCCCTCTGCGACTTGATCATCCCGATCGAGCCGGCACGCGAAATCGCCGCCAAGATCCTGAGGGCGAACCTCCCGCGGATCCTCAAGATCGAGCCCGCCGAAATCGGCATCATTCACATCACACCCTGTCCGGCGAAAATGGTCTCCATTAACTACCCCATCTCAATGGAAAAATCTTACCTGGACGGCGCCGTCTCGATCCGCGATATCTACAATCCGCTGTTCCAGGCCATCCGCCAGAGCAAGGAAGACACGCTCATGTGTCAATTGTTCCCCGAGACGATTTTCAGCGGGATCGGAATGGGGACGGCCTTGTCCGGGGGAGAGACGCGGGGGCTTAAAAATCACCGCACCGTCGCCGTCTCCGGAGTGCGGGACACGATGCGGGTTCTGGACCAGGTCGAGATGGGCCTCCTCAAAGACGTCGATCTGCTGGAATGCATGGTCTGTCCCGACGGCTGCGTCGGCGGTCCTTTGGCCGTCGAAAACCGTTTTCTGGCCATGAGCCGAATACTTCGTCTCGTCAATTTGCTGGGAGAGCGGACGGTCGTCGACAGCTCCGACATGAGCATGCTCTACCATAAAGATTTCCTGTCTTTTCGTCATCCCATCAAGCCCATCCAGGTCCCCCCCCTCGATAACGACCCGGATCGGGCCATCCGAAAAGCCAAACGCAGGATCAATCTGATCAAGAAACTTCCGGGAAAAGACTGCGGAACATGCGGCGCTCCTGATTGCAAGACCTTGGCCGACGACATTGTCCGGGGCCAGGCCGTCCTGGCCGACTGCCTTTTCGTCAAGGAGAAAAAATGACCCTGGCCGACATCATCGAACGGATGAACCTTAAGATTTATGCCGGACGGACGGAGTTGGAGCGACCGGTCCGGGGAGGCTACGCGAGCGACCTCCTGAGCGACGTCATCGCCAACGGCCAGAAGGACCAGCTTTGGGTCACCCTCCAGATCCATCCCAACATCATCGCTGTCGCCGCCCTCAAGGAGCTGGCGGCCATCATCCTTGTCAACGGGCGTGAACCCGCCGCCGAAACGGCTGTCCGGGCAGACAAGGAGCGAATCCCGATTCTCGGAACGCCGCTCAGTGCTTTCGAATTCGCTGGAAGGGCCTATGGATTGGGAATCCAAGAGAGATAATGGGGTTCAGGCATTTCCGGGCCGATCTCCACATTCACTCCTGCCTGTCACCCTGCGGGGAGCTGTCAAACTATCCGCGTAAAATCGTCGAGCGCGCACTCGCCGAGAAGCTC
>PMCY01000152.1 GCA_003154255.1 Candidatus Aminicenantota bacterium
CCATGAAAAATGAATTCCCTCGTCGCGATTTCATCAAGGCCGCCCCGCTGGCAGCCTTCGTGCTGGCCCAAACGGCCAAAGGCCAAGGCCTTGCCGGGAGCAGCAACCGCCCGATCCCCGTGAGCCCGAAAATGCAAAGGCCGACGCCCGCGTCGAGGATCAAGATCGAGCCTTTCGATTACCAGGGCGTTCGCCTTCGGCCAAGCCGCTGGCAACAGCAATATCAGTCCGCCCGCGACTATTATTTCGGCGTCTCGGACGACGACATTTTGTACGGCTACCGCCGGGCCGCCGGCCTGAGCGCGCCGGGGAAGCCTCTTGGCGGCTGGTGCGCGCAAAACAGCGACACCGTCTTCGGACAGTGGCTCAGCGGCATGTCCCGTTTCGCCAAGGCAACCGATGACGGCGCCATGAGGGACAAAGTCGTCCGGCTGTTCGCGGAATGGGCGAAGACGGTGAAACCCGCCGGCGATTGCGGCATGCGACATTACCCCTTCGAAAAGCTCGTAGGCGGCCTGGTGGATATGCAGCTCTTTGCCGGCTATCCCGAGACCACGGCGATGCTGGAGAAAGTCACCGCTTGGGCGGCCAAGAACTTCAACCGCGATCGCTTACCCGCGGGGCCGGTTCCGTGGGCCATGCATTCCGGCCGCCCCGGCGAATGGTACACGGTCGGCGAAAATTCCTACCGCGCCTACCAGCTAACAGGCAATGTCCTGCACAAGGAATTCGCGGACTCGTGGCTGTATCACGATTATTGGAATAAGTTCGCCGACACGGCGGCGCCGACGAATGCCCACAGCGTCCATGCCTACAGCCATGTCAATTCCTTCAGCAGCGCCGCCATGGCCTATGCCGTCACCGGCGACGAGAAATTCCTGCGGATGATCAGGAATGCCTACGACTTTCTGCAGAACTCCCAATGCTACGCCACGGGCGGATTCGGTCCGGTCGAACGCATCATGCCCCCCGGGGGGATGCTCGGCAAGGCGCTGGACTACCACCAGAATTCCTGCGAAACGCCCTGTTGCTCATGGGCGGCTTTCAAACTGGCGCGCTACCTGACCCAGTTCACCGGCGAAGCGCGTTACGGCGATTGGATCGAGCGTCTGATGTACAACGGCATCGGGGGCATCCTCTGGATCAAAGACGCCGGCCGGCATTTCTATTACGCGGATTACCGGGTGTCGGGAGGCGTTAAGATCTATTCCCGCGAGGTCTATACCTGCTGTTCGGGCAGCTATATCCAAGCTGTCTCCGATTTCCCGAATCAGATCTATTACCGGGACGCGACCAGCTTATATGTCAGCCTCTATCTTCCATCGGAAGTCACTTGGCGCGGCCCGGCGGGCGAAATCAAGGTCACCCAGGAAACGGAGTACCCGGAGGCCGAGACGAGCTCCTTCACCGTGAGCCCATCTCAAAGCACGGCTTTTGCTCTCAAGTTCCGCGTGCCCGGGTGGTCAAACGGCATGACCGTGCGTCTGAACGGCGCGGCCATCGATGTGCCGTGCAACCCCGGCACCTGGGCCGTGGTCCAGCGAACGTGGGCTCCCGGCGACAAGGTGGAAATCCGCATTCCTCTCCGATTCCGGTTTTCGGCGGTGGACCCGCAGCATCCCCATCGCGTCAGTGTGGTCCGCGGGCCGGTGGTAATGGTCCAGGAGGGCAATGCCCACGAACCCATCTTCAAGCTGCCGGAGACGGACGAAGAACTCAACAAATGGTTGATCCCGGATCGTCCGCGCGGTTTTTTTGGCATGCACCCTTCGGACGGGGCGGTCGTCCAGGCGAAATTCCTCCCCTTTTACGCCGCGATCGAATCGCTTGCTTACCGCATGTATTTCGATAACGACAAGCTGCCGTTCATTCTCTGGTAGGCCGCGGACGCTTATCGCTTCGCCGTTCGGGAGCCCGGCGAAATCGCCATCCATCGGCGCGGCCTGGACGGAGCCGATCTGGAATGGAGATCCCAATATTATCTCAACTCCGGGTACCAGGTGTTCGTCAACGGCGCCCTGGCCGGCCATACGCCGGAGGCCTCCTTCCCCCTTCGCCATTTGAACCCCGATACGCCTTGCCGGATCGAGGTTCGGACAGTCTGGGAGGACGGGTCCATGAGCGCCAAGGCGGCCGCAACGACGTTCACGCCGAAGGCCCTGCTCCCCGAAGAGCTCCCGCTGGCCGAACTCGACATAGCCCGGACGGCGACGGAAGGAGAAGGGCCCGGAGGCCCATGGGCCGTCTCGCGGGGAGCGATGACCATGAACGGCCGGCGCTTCGACGCCGGACTCGGCCTGCGCGCCGGGACGGAGGTCGAATTCGACCTCAAAGGATTATTTGCCACGTCCTCCGCGGCCGCGGGCGTCGACGACGCGGGCCCGGAGTCGAAGAAGGGAGACGGTCTCGAATTCGCCGTCGTCGGCGACGGACGATTGCTCTGGGCAAGCGGCCTTGTTCAAAAAGCCGACCCCGCGAAACGATTCGAAATCAGCTTGGCCGGAGTCCGCACGCTCGTCCTTAAGGTCGCCAGCCGGGGCGGCGGAGGCGGCTGGCGCCGTCTTCAGGGGGATTGGGCGAACGCGAAGCTCGGCCGCGCTGTCGCCCTGCCCGCGGCCAAATGACGAAGGCGGTTCGCGCCGGGCGCGTCCAG
>PMCY01000363.1 GCA_003154255.1 Candidatus Aminicenantota bacterium
TCTTCGACAGATCGGCGATTGTCTTCTGCATATAGATCTTCAGTCGCTTGCGCATTCCGAACGGGGAGATGCCTCCGATCATGTACCCGGTGTGCTTGTTGGCGGCCTCGGGTGTCGCTGGCGTTACCGTCTTGACGCCGAGGACTCGGGCCAGGTTCTTGGTCGAGACCTCGCGGTCTCCATGCATCAGAACGATGATCGGCTCCCGCGCGTCCGTCTCGAAAACCAGCGTCTTGATTACGGCGTGCTCGTCCACGCCCAGCTCGCGGGCGGCGACCGGTGTCCCGCCATGCTCCTCGTACTTGTATGAATGGATGATGAAGGGAACGCCTTTCTCCTTGAGCACCCGGACGGCCTGGGTGGCCGCATAGTTGGTTTCGATCATCGGGTCGCCCCGCTCAGCCTTTGACCCGGGCCAGGATCCAGATCTTGATCCGGTTCGCGTCGGTTGACGCCCCAGAGAACACCGAGGTCTTTGCGGGTGATCCACAGAAAATTATCCATTTTCCAGAGGGTTTTATCGGGAGCGGACCAGAACTCCTCGGTCGATTTGCGGGTCATGTCCCGGAAAGTGCGGGTGGTTTCGACGACGGCGTGGATGTCGGCGGGGGGGACCCCAAATTTTGCTTGGGGGCCATTTTCCGCCGCCGAGGCGAAGCCTAGTGGGGCCAGGACGATTATCGCCAGCAACGGGACGATGGCGGGGAATTTCTTCACAGCGGCCTCCTTGATCAAACTCGATTTCCTAATAACCATATATACGACCGACGATTCTATTTCACCGCGCCAAGGGCGGCGGGAGGGACCCAGTTTTCCGGGGATCCGCTTCCGTGGCGCTCGGCCATGGCTGAAAACCATAGCCGGGTGCGGCGATGTCCTTTCGACATCTTTTTGTAACCCGTCCGGCCTAAAAGTTCAATCCTGGCTCGGCGGCCGGGGCCCCAGGGTTTTCCTGGGGATCCGATACCGCCGCACTCGATTGGGCCTAAAATCGCAAGCGAGTGCCTCGGAAGAAATCCCCCCGCTCCGGCGTCAAAAGGAAAAGGCCTGAATTGGCCTTATAACGAGGACTATGATATTAAATATTCCGCTTTGTCCAAACCGGAGAATCCAGGGTACGGCCGCTTTTCCATCATCGTCCTTTTGCCCTGCCTCCGATCCCCGAATGATGTTTGAGGAGGAGTCATGATCTGTCCCAGAAAAAGCGTTCGATTCCTGGCCGTGGCCGTTCTGCTCGCCATGATGGCGGGCCTGACCGCCGCCTTCGGCCAGCAAGCCACGGTTCCCGATCCGTTCAAGGCCATCACGTACCGGGACATCGGCCCAACCGCCCAAGGCGGCCGGTTCGTCGATTTCGCGGTGCCGCTCCAGCAACCCTACACGTTCTACGCGGCGGCGGGCTCGGGCGGCCTGTGGAAGACCGTCAACAACGGTGAGACGTTCAGCCCCATTTTCGACTTCGAGAAGGTCTNNGGAACGGGCGAGGCCAACTGCTCCCGCTCCACTTACTGGGGCGACGGGATCTATAAATCGACGGACGCCGGCAAGACGTGGAAGAACATCGGCCTGCCCGAATCGCATCACATCGGCCGCATCATCGTCCACCCGACCAACCCGGACATTGTCTATGTCGCCGCGTTGGGGCATCTNNTTCGTCGACGCCCGCACCGGCTGCGTCGACGTGGTTATGGACCCCAAGGACCCCGAGACGCTTTACGCCGCCACGTATGACAAACTGCGTAAGCCCTGGACCTACCAGATCGGCGGCCCCGGCAGCGGCATCCATAAATCCGCCGACGGCGGCAAGTCCTGGACCCGGCTGGCCGGCGGATTGCCGACCGGCATCCTCGGCCGCATCGGCCTGACCATCTACCCCAAGAACGGCAACATCCTCTATGCCGTCATCGAGAACGCCAACAAGCCCGGCCTGACCGTTGAACAGCGCTGGCAGGAAGTCCTCGAGGGCAAGGTCAGCTCGGGGATCCCCGACGGCGAAGTCTATCGGACGGACGACGCCGGCTCGACCTGGAAGAAGGTCAGCCCCGAGAAGCAGAGCATCGGCTCCGGCCCCGGATATTATTATTGCGACATCATCGTCGATCCCAACGACGACAAGCATGTCTACGCGCTGACCGTCGGCGTCCAGGAATCCAAGGACGGCGGCAAGACCTGGACTTCGGCCTTCCGCTTCGGGGGCGACAACCACGCTTTGTGGATCGACCCGGCCGATTCCAAGCATATGCTGCTCGGTTACGACCATGGAATGGGCGTGACCTTCGACGGCGGCAAGGCTTGGCACCGCCCGGACAACCTGGCGGTGGGCCAGTTCTACGCCGTCGATTACGATACGTCCATGCCCTACCGGGTGGCCGGCGGTCTGCAGGACAACGGTTCGGAAATGGGACCGGCCACCAAGAAGGGCGGCGGAGCCATCAAGCTCGAGGATTGGACGACGGTGGGCGGCGGCGACGGGCAATACAACGTCTTCGACCGCAAGACCAACCGCTATCTCTATAACGAATC
>PMCY01000262.1 GCA_003154255.1 Candidatus Aminicenantota bacterium
GTGAAGACGATCGTCGGAAATGACCGCGGACCCATCCCCCTCAACGAATCGTTCATCGCGGAAATCCGGGCCCGCGAATTGGACGGGTTCATCGAGCTGCAAAAGTACGGCCTGGCGCCCGAACCGGGCGACGAAATCGAGGTCGCAGCGGGTCCCTTCAAGGGTCTGCGGGGGGTCTTTAAAAACGGCCTCTCCGAGCGGGACCGGGTGCTGATCCTGCTCAACTGCGTGTCCTACCAGGGGCAGCTCGTGATCGAGAAAGCGAAAATAAAGAAAGTCCTTTCCTAATTACTTTTTGACGCTGATGCGCCCGTAACCGTAGAGATTGTCGGGTCCAGCCGCTCCCAGGTCTACCGCCCGCTTGATCAGGACGGCCTTGATCTGGGCGATGGTGTACGGCGTCATGCCCTTGAGCAGGGCGATGGCCCCGGCCAGATGGGGGGCGGACGCCGATGTTCCGTAGAAGCCATTGGCGCCGTAAGTCGTCGTCGAGACGCCGGAAGGGGCGGTGAAATCGGGCTTCATCCGGCCGTCCCAGGTCGGTCCGCGCCCGCTATAGAAGTGCAGGGAGTCGTTATCCCAACCCGTCGCCCCGGCCGCCAGGGCCGAAGGCGAATCCGCGGGGACGAGGACGCTGTGGAGCGGATTAAAGAATTGGATCGAAGGGTAGTCGCCCATGACGACGACTTCGAGGCGGACGTCTTTTGTTACGTTGACCTTCCTGATCTTCAGCCCCCAGGTTGCGTCCACGTCGGTGTAGTAGCCATAGATCTCCTCGACGGGCCACTGCGTTCCCGTTTGGCGGTTGTTCGAGGAGTCGACGAATTGCCAGGTTGCGCCGTTGAGGATGTAAAGCTCGAGGTCGTAGTCCTGACTGGAACCGGGATAATCGAATCCGTCGTAAGTGCCCCAGTCTTTCCAATTGAGAAACACGCCTACCGTCTCGTTTGAGGGGACAGGGAATGAGAGAATCTCTGTACCGAAGCCGTCGAAATTCATGTAGCCGTTCCCGTCCGGATCGAAGAATTTATCCGCGGTCCAGTGGTCTTGGGCGGAATTGCCGGCCGAACTGGCCCAGGCTATTCCCTTGGACGCCGCATAGTCCACGTCGTCGTCGATGGGGCCGCTGCCATCGCCCGCGCCGGCGTTGAACCAGCCCAGGGAATAGGAGATCACGTCGATGCCCTGGGAGACGATCCAGTCCACGGCGTTGTGCTGTTCCACGTCGGTCTCGAAGTTGACCAGGTACATTTTGGCATTGGGGGCCATGTCGTAGACGATCTCGGCACAGGCGGCTCCATGCTGCTCCGCGGCGCCGGTTATGTCGCCGTCGGCGCGGAAGGAGCGGATCGTGACCGTCTTGGGCAGGTCCGAACCCAGGAGGCTCGTATAGCCGTCGAACCCGGCGTCCAGGATGCAGACCTTGGCCGGATCGGGGTTGCGGAAGGGAACCAGGGTCTTCCAGAGATTAGCCCCGGTCACGGCCACGCCTTCGCTCATCATCTTTTGATGAAAGGGCTTGAGCGGCGAACGGATATATTTGATCAGCGGATCTGCGGCCAGGGTTTCCAGCGCCGAGAGAGGAATCGTGTGCTGGACCAGACCGCGGTACGTCGTCTCCACCGTCCCGCCCAGGGCTTCGACGCGCTGGCGGATGGCCGCCGCCGCCAGGGAGGCGTTGCGGACCCCGCCGATCGTTTGGGCCACCGTGACGACGCGGACGCGGCCGTCGCGC
Source organism: Candidatus Aminicenantota bacterium (assembly GCA_003154255.1). Classification (GTDB taxonomy): domain Bacteria; phylum Acidobacteriota; class Aminicenantia; order Aminicenantales; family UBA4085; genus UBA4085. Next base: position 1,736 of record PMCY01000262.1, read on the forward strand.
CAATCCATCTTTCTTTGGCGGGCGAAAACGGCGGCCGCGTCCGGACCCTGGCGGCGACCTACGTCGGCCAGGCGGGTCAGGGCCGATTGGATCTTGGGATTATCGGGCCAAGCCGGCGTGTCGGCGGCGATCCGGACAATTCCGGGAGAGATCGCCTGGGGCGCGATGAGGCCCCGGACGGGAACGAAGAGAAGGACGGCGATTCCGGCCGGCAGGACGAGGCGGAGCGCCCGGCGGGCGGCGCGGCCAAGGCGTGGTGCGTTCATGAGGATCCTCCTTCTCCCGTCACAGGGCGATATTGAGGCCGAGCCCGAAGACGATGGCGTCCAGGCTGAGGCCCGTGATCTTGCCGCTGACGGACGGCCCGCCCCGGTTGTCGGTCAGCGTCCAGGTCCCGGCGGCCGAGGCCGTGGAATAGCGGGTTTCGAATACCAGCCCGACGCGATTGCCCACGGCCAGCTCCAGGCCGCCCCGAAAATGGAAGCCGAAGGCCGCGTTCAGACTTTCGGACGGGGTGAAGCCGACTGCGGTCCAGGTCTGGGCCGCGGCGGCGTCCGGACTGAAATGGGGCAGATAGGCCCCGCCTCCGGCCGCGGCAAAAAGCTCCAACTTGGACGAGACCGGAAAATGGACCTTGAGAGAGATTTCGATCGGCAGGACGGCCAGCGTCCCCTGGCTCAGCCCGCCCGCCGAGGCCGTGACCGGCGTCTGGTAGCGGAGGGCGCCGATTTCCAAGGCCAGGATCGGCGTGAGATCGAGGGCGGCATGGGCCGCCANNGATGATTTTTCTCATGGTCTCTCCTCAGTGACGGCGGCCGAATCCGCCCCCGCCGGGCGTTTCGATGCGCAGGATGTCGCCGGGCTCGATCTGGAGATTGGCCTTCGATCCAAGAAGCCTTTTGCGTCCCCGGCGGATCAGCCAGTTGCGGCC
>PMCY01000126.1 GCA_003154255.1 Candidatus Aminicenantota bacterium
TCCGCGGTCTTCCAGCATTCCTCGTCCAGTCGGCCCTCGAGGCGCGGCGGCCGGTTCGTCCGGCGGCAGGGGTAATGAACCAGATCGGATTCGGGGGCGCCGTAACGTGCGGTCATGCCGTCCTCACTTCTTGGCCGCCCGCTGGACGTCGCCGAAGACGCGCAGGAAGTTGCCCCCCAGGATCTTGCGGATGTCGCTTTCCTTGTAGCCGCGGCGGACGAGTTCGTCCGTGATGGCCGGCAGCTTCCCCGCGTTTTCCAGGCCGACCGGCGTGTCGGAAATGCCGTCAAAATCGGAGCCCAGACCGACGTGGTCGGCGTCGCCGGTGATTTTAATGACGTGGTCGATGTGATCGACCAGGGCCTTGATGTCGACCGCCGGCAGGGTTTTGTTCAGGGCTTCCAGCCCTTTGGCGAACTCGGCCCAGCCCTTGTTCTTTTTGGCCGGATCGGATTTTTCAGCTTCGCGGTAGTCGGCGGGCAGCCCGTTTTTCCGGGCCGTCTCTTCCCAGAAGGCCAGCCGCTTCTTGTCCTCCGCGGCGTTGAGGAAGCCGGTCGAAAAATTGATGCCGACGACGCCATTGTTCTTAGCCAGGGCCAGGAGCATGTCGTCGTTCAGGTTGCGGAAATGGTCGGACAAAGCCCGGCAGCAGGAGTGGGAAGCCACGACCGGGGCCTTGGAGGCGGCCAGCACGTCATAGAAAGTCTTGTCCGAGACATGGGAGACGTCGATGATCATTCCCAGGCTGTTCATCTCGGCGACGACGCTCCGGCCGAATTCGGTCATCCCGTTGAAGACCGGCTGGGGATCGCCGGACGCGTCGGCCCAGTCGGTATGCGTCCAATGGGTCAGCGTCATCAGGCGGACTCCGGACCGCTGGAAGTTGCGCAGCAGGTCGAGGTCGTTCTCGATGGCGTAGCCGCCTTCGATGCCGATGAGGACTCCGGTTTTGCCGCTGTTGCGGACGCGGCCGAAATCCTCGGTCGACCGGACAAGCTCCAGGTCGTCCGGGTTCTGGGCGATGAGGCGATGGACGGCCTCGATCTGTTTGATGACCCCCTTAGCTGAAGCGGCCTTCTCCGCCTCGTTGGCGGGGGGCGGCGCGTAGCAGGCGAAGACCTGCAGGTCGACCGCGCCGCGCTTCAGCTTGGGAATGTCGATGTGGCCTTTCGGTAGGTCCAGTCGCAGATCCTCACCGGCCATGAAGCGGCTGATGGTGTCGCAATGCATGTCCACTACGGCCGCGTCTTTGTGGATGAATTCGGCCCGAAACATCGGATCCATGAGATTGTCTTTGGTGTCGGCCAAGCGCGTAATCACCTCCAGGTGGTATCGGGCGGCCAGGGCCAGGAGCGACGGATCGATCGTCTCGGCCCGGTCGCCGGGGCGGTGGTACTCGGGGTGTTTGTCGTCGAGCTTGTTGGTCAGGACCTCGCCTGTACGCAGGCTGATGGAGGTCACGTTCTTGTCCCAGAAGGTGGAGTGGTCGGAGCCGCGATAATTGACCCGGGGTTTAAGGAGCTTGATGATATCGGGATCGAGCGCGGCTTTGACCTTCTCGAAGAACTTGCCGTATTCGAACATGCCGCCGACCATCAGCGTGGAATCGCCCGTGCCGACCATGTCGATGTTGAGGTAGCAGGCCGTCTTGTTCAGAGGAAAAACGGGATGGTCGGTGTAATATCGCGATCCGATCGTCCCCACCTCTTCGCCCGCCCAGGATGCGAAGAGAAGCGTACGGGCGGGCTTCCAGCCGGAGGCCTTGAGCACGCGGGCCGTCTCCAGCATGACCGCCACGGAAGTGGCGTTGTCGTCGGCGCCGGGGTAGACGAATCCGTCCATGGCTACGCCGAGATGGTCGAGGTGGCCGCCCATGATGATGACTTCATCCTTAAGCTTTTTGTCCCTGCCCGGGATGAGGCCCAAAACGTTGACCGCGCTGCGGTCCTCCTGGACGAAATGGGCTTCCAGCTCCAGCGCCGCGGCCAGGGAAAACGAAAGCGGCTTTTTCAGCCGCAGGATCTTGCTCATGGCATCGCGCCAGCTGGAATGGGCCGAATAAAAAACGTCGTCGAGGACGTTGCGGCCGGCGTGGGCGACGACGAAGCCGGCGGGCGCGGCTCCGGGCTTGAGCAGGCCGGAAGCCCGGCGGCGCAGCGGCGGCTGGCCGGGCTCGCTGAGGTCCATCTCGATCATGCCCGCGGCGCCTTTTTCGACGGCCAGCTTGACCTTCTTTTCCAGGCTCCATTCACGGGCGGCTTCGCCCAGCGCTTCGGGGCCGTCGGGCAGGACGATCAGGATTTTTCCCTTGGGATCGATACCGTCATAGTCGTTCCAGGCGGGCTTTTCGGAAACCACGCCATACCCGGCGAAAGCCGCCGGGCCGCGCGAAATTCCCGATCCGGTGCCCATGGCCGGAAAGAAATCGCGGCCTCGTCCGGGGGTGAAGGCCTTGCGGACGGGTTCCGTGATCTCCAGACGATTGGGGGGATTGAAATCCGTGACCGATTTGAAGGGGACGGTCTGGAAATAAGTTCCTTTTTCTCCGGCCGGCTGGAGGCCGTACTCCTTCATCTTCGCGGCGACGTAGTCGGCCGCTTTCATGTATTCGGGCGAGCCGGACTTGCGGCCGCGGAATTCCTGGGCGGCCAGGACGCGGATGTGATCATAAGCCTTGGCGCCGTCGGCTTGGAGGCGCAGCGGGGGAGAGGAGCGCGCGCCAAGAAGAAGGAGCAGGAGGGCGGGGAGGGCCAGGCGGAAAAGCGGAGTTCGCTTCATGCGGGGATTCCTTTACGGGATGCCGTTGGCGTCGGCGACGGAGAAGAGGATTTGAGTCCGGTCATGAATTATCAATCTAGACTTTTCGGGGGCGATTTGCAACAAAATGGTCGGGGGGTCCTTGCTCACGCGCAGGACCGCAAAGCCCCTCGCGTCACCCGCCCAAGTTTTCATCTTCCCGAAAGGGCTTGGCGCTTCAATTTATTTCTTGACAAATGGAAGGCCTGGAATTATTATGTAGACGGGTTTGTGTAACAAACTAGTATATGGAGAGTGAAAATGACGACCGACATCAAAAGCATCGAGCGGCGGACGGTCCGCTATTGGTTCGAGGACGGCATATCCGAGCTGGGTGTCGGGGGCTTATGCGCTTGGCTGGCCCTGTATTTTCTGGGGCAGTCCCTGGCCCCTGAGAAATCCACGATCCAGTTTATTGTCGATAAAATCGGGTTCCTGCCTTGGTTCTTCCTGGGCTTCTGGCTTTTCCGCAGGATCACGCGTTCGCTGAAACAAAACCTGACCTATCGACGGACCGGTTTTGTCTCCTATGGCCGCGCTGAAAAGAAAACGAGAACACGGAAAGCCCTCCTTGCCGGGACCATCGCCGGGATGGTGTCTTTCGGTTTTGCGATCCTGTGGACACATAAGCCGATCGGCTTTGATCCTCTCCCGGTCATTTCCGGCCTGATCTTCACGCTGGTCCTGATCCTTCTAGCCTTTCGGACGGGCGCCTGGCGTCTTATCCTCGCCGCGGCCGCCATCGCCGCGAGCGGGACCGCATTGTCGCTCTGGGGCTGGGGCGAGAAAGTCAATTTGATTGCCTTTTACGCCTTAACATCCATTGCGCTGTTCGTCTCGGGCGGCGTCACCCTGGCTCTTTACCTGCGACGCAATCCCGTCCAGAGCGGGGAGGAAGAATGAGCCCCGAAGCCTGGTCGCCTGAAGGCATCGACCGGCTCATCCACGAGCCGGCGCGGTTGGTGGTCGTCACCATCCTGAACGCCGTCGAATCGGCCGACTTTCTTTACTTGCAGCGCGAAACGGGGCTGACCAAGGGAAATCTCTCCGCTCATCTGGCCAAGCTGGAGGAAGCGGGTTACGTGACGATCGAGAAAACCTATCGGGGAAAGATCCCCCTGACCATCCTTCGCCTCACGGACAAGGGCCGCGAGGCCTTCCGCGGCTATCGGACCCAGTGGCAGGCATTCATCCGCAAAACACGATAAAATCGGATCAAAGGCTATTATGGCCTTATGCCTTGCGGCCAAAGACCTCCGCCATTTCTTTGTTGATCCGGGCCGCCGTGCGGGCATCGATCCGTTTGTCCCCCGGTCCGGACTTGGCCGATCCCCTGGAGAGGGACGCTTTCGGGGCCGCCAGAAACTGAGCCGTCTCGATGATCGCACCGTGGGCCCGGCAGTTGTTGGCGACCTGGTTGTCGTCCGAAACCACGATGACAAGACGTTTTTTCAACCGAAATTCCCGGACCTGTCGGATGATCTCTTCATCCCCGCCATGGGCTTGGCGCGTGAAAATACATCGCACTCCGGCAAGGATCTGACCGCCGCCGCAAGCGATTTTGCGGTCTCCGTCAAAAATGATCAGGCACTCGGCCGCCGGATGCAGGCGCCCCCACGCGGAAACCCTCAGGGCCAGCCGCAGGCGCGCATTCTCCAGATGGTCGACCGAAGCCGGCTTCAAATCCGGCAGATGGTTGATGACGTTGTAGCCGTCGACGACGAGAACCTTCGGTTCGGGCATCATCATTTCCTTTTGGCTTCTGGGCATAAATATACCATGTTCCCGGGAAATCGGAAGCTTCGCGCCTGATGCGGAAATCCGCCCAAGGAAACGCCTCAAGGCACGATAGCGTCTGCATCTTTTCGGTGCTTTCGGCGGCTTTTCTCGACGGCTTCAGGGGAGGTATTGGCGTAGCAGTATAGGCAAAGGTGACTGCATGTGTTGTACATGCCGACGTCCTTGCTCAAGATGCAGCCGCAAGCCTTCCGCTGGCCTTTGTCTTTCAGCACGGACCGCGGGATTTCGAAAAGACCAGGTTGATAACCCAGGAAATCCATGAGCACCTTGTCTTCGGGAAAAGCCTCGATCATGAGACGATCGTCGATGCAGCGGTTGTGCTCGATTCCGAATGATTCGAGGTCGATCCCTTCGGCGCAAGAGGCGATCGTAAGGCCCCATTCTCTATTGAGAGCTTGAAGACGGCGGGCCGCCTCCGTCATGAGCTCAGGAGTAAATTCACGGAATTTGACTTGCTCGCGGGCCAGGTTATTGCGGACCTTTTTATAAGCTTCAATATCCGCAAAGCTGATGACCAAGCGTTCCGTGTAAGGTTGAATAAGCTTGGCCACCCCTTCGATGCGATCCATGAGGCGATCGAAGTTTAAGGTATCCGTCAGGAGCAAGGGATCGAAACGCCAGATGGCCCGTTTCTTCCCGATCTTCTCCGAAAGCCTTTTGAAGGTATCGATGCGCGCCGCAAGCGGCGGGACATAGGGTTCCAGCCGCTCTTTCTCGTAATCATTCAGGGTAAACTGGAAGTAGTAGTTGATGCCTCGAGCATCGATTTCTTCTAAATAGAGAATCAGCGGCTTGGGATTCTTGCTCCAGAAGACAATCACCCGGCATTCGGAAAACGAGACATATTCAGGCTCTTGATTAAAGGAATTCACCCATCGAACATATCCCTTGCCCAGGCGGTCCATGAACCATGGGGCGAAGAACGCCGGAATATCCGTCGACCGGCTTGCGGAAATTATGACCGGGGCTTTGGCCTCAACGAGAACTCCATTGTCGTCCCGGATCTGCACATTATTCCAAGCATGTTTCGGCATCGACCCCTCAGGTCAGTACAATGGCTAGATTCAGCTTCCGAACACTTTTCAGCATCAAAGCCTCAGATTGAGTTTTGGTCAGACTTTTTCCTCGCCCCGAGTATAATAAAGGCAAGCCCATGGTCAAAGTCAGGGTTCTCCGCAGCGGCCCAAGAGGCAATAGCACCTTGATCTGGAATCAGGATACGGCGATCCTGGTTGACTGCGGCATCGGGCTTAGGATCGCGGAAAAATTATTGAAAGCTCAGGGCTTCTCGTTGTCTGCGCTTTCTGCGGTTCTCATCACGCATTCCCATGGCGACCACGCCAGGCCGCGGACTATCGAGAAGCTCCTCGAGAACAAAGTCCCCGTCTACTGTTCCGCCGGCGTAAAGAGAGTTGTTGCCAATAAAATGACAATCAAGCCCGGGAAGACGGTCCGTCCATTCCCGGCCAGCGTCTTTCGGGTCGGTTCTTTCAATATCAAGCCTTTTCCGGTCAATCACGATTCCCCGGGAGGTTGTGTCGGCTATTGCGTTTACGCCAAGAACGGAAAAGTGACGATAAAGATCTCGCTGGCGACGGATCTGGGCCAGCCCGACAATCGCGTCGTACGTCATTTGCGGAATTCGCTTGGACTCCTGCTGGCATCGAATCATGACCCGGAAATGCTTCGCCGGTCGGATGTTGTTCCCGAACACGTAAAGAAGAACCATATCATTCCTTTTCACCTGTCCAACCTTGAATGCGCGGAACTCATCGTTCGGGTCGCGAAATCGTCCAGAATCAAGCCGAGTTTCGTCACCCTGCTCCACATCAGCGAAAACATCAACACGGCCGGAAAAGCCTTGGCCATAAGCAAGCATCACTTGCGCAAGGCCGGCCATGCCCGGATCGCCGTGCGGCCGTCATATTCCTACAAGGCCAGCCGGACAAGCCGATTGGGAGCGTGACCGGAGGAAGGCCGCGATCCTCTATCCCTTTATCCTTCCAATACCACCATGGCGATGGCGTATTCGGCCAGGTGGGTTAGCGAGAGGTGGGCCCGGCTGAAGCCGAAGTCCTCGCCGCTCAGGATGTGGACTTGCGGCTGGCCGGATTCGAGATTGACCGTTTCCATGGCCGTCCAGGAGACGCGGCGACCGATGGCCTTGAAAAAGGCCTCCTTGGCCGCAAATCGGGCGGCCAGGTGCTGGAATTTCGTCTTTTTCCCTTCGCTGTAGGCGACCTCCGTCGCGGTGAAGACTTTGTCGACGAAGCGCGGATTGCGCTCGATCGCCTTCTTCACCCGGGCCACTTCGATAATGTCGACGCCGATGCCAAGGACCATGCCGGACTCCTTAAGTGAAACTGCTTTTGGACCGCCGCTGGCGATGGAAGGTGATGGCGAAGCGGTGGGCCTCGTCGCGGATATGCTGGACGAGCTTCAGGGCGGGGGAGGTCCGTTCCAGCCGAATTCCATCGCGGTGGCCGGGGATGAACAGGAGCTCCTCGCGCTTGGCCAGAGAAGCCAGGGGCTGGCTGGTCAGGCCGAGCGAATCCAGGACCCGTTTGGCGGTGTTGAGCTGAGGCTTTCCGCCGTCGACCAGAACGAGATCGGGAAGGGCCGCCTTTTCTTCCAATATCCGGCCGAAATGCCGGCGCAGGGCCTCTTCCATGGCGGCCACGTCGTTGGGACCTTCGACCGTCCGGATCTTGAATTTGCGGTAGCCGTCCTTGAAGGGGCGGCCGTTCTCGAAAGTGACGAGCGAAGCGACGGTCTCCTGGCCCTGGGTGTTGGAAACGTCGAAGCCCTCGATCCGCACCGGCAGAGCGGTCAAGCCAAGAGCGTTCTTAAGGGCGATGAGGGGGCCGAGGCCTTCGTCCCGGGCGGCCAGGACTCGCTCGGCGTTTTTCTTGGCCATGTCCAAAAGGGCCCGGTTTTTGCCCCGGGCGGGGACCAGGATCTCGGGCGGCCGTCCGCCGGGACCGGCCAATTCCACGGCCGCAGCGGCCTTTCCGGCCGGAAGGAAGGGGACTAGGATCTTGGGCGGAAAATCGTGATCGGCGTAGAAGGCGATCAAGGCCTCGCGCAGGAGCTCGTCCTCGGCGCGGCCCGGGCCGGCTTCCAGGACCCGCTCGTGGGACCGGACGACCTTGCCCTTGCGCATGACGAAGATATGGAAGGCGTGAAGGCCGGCGCCGCCGGAGTAACCGAAAATGTCCTGGTCTTCGAGACGAACGCTGATAATGGCCGGCTTGATCCGGACCTGATCCAGGGCCTTGAGCACGTCGCGCCAGTGTGCCGCCGCTTCGAAGGCCTCGTCCGCGGCGGCCCGCTCCATGCGGGCCTTCAGGATCCCGGCCAGCTTCTCGGTCTTGCCCTCCAGAAAAAGAAGGGCGTCGGCGACATTTTCCGCATAATCCATCCGGGCGATGCGCCCGACGCAGGGTGCCGTGCACAACTTCAGATCGTATTCCAGGCAGGGCCGCCTGCGGTTTTTATAGACGGCTTCTTCGCAAGTCCGCAGGCCGAAGAACTTGCTGGCCAGGTGGATCGTTTTGCGGGCTTCGTTGGCCGGGCTGAAGGGTCCGAAAGTGCGGGACTTGCCCTGGCTCACCTTGCGGCGGAAATAGACGCCCGGGAATGGCTCGCCCAGGTTCACCTTGATAAAGGGGAAGCTTTTGTCGTCCTTCAGCCGCAAGTTGAATTTCGGCTGGTTCTGCTGGATGAAGTTGTTTTCCAGAAAGGCGGCTTCGCGCTCGGAATCGGTCAGGATGTAGTCGACGTCGGCCGTTTCAGATAGGATATTGGCCACCTTGGGGTCGTCGCTGGGCTGGAAATAGGAGCGGACGCGGTCGCGCAGCCGCTGGGCTTTGCCGATGTAGATGACTCCGCCGGCCGCGTTCTTGAAGAAATAAATGCCCGGCGATTCGGGGAAAGCGGCGATCTTCTCGCCCAGACTAGTCATTCAGAATCTCCAGATCATGCTTCTTGATCTTGACGATCTCGTCGCGCAGCCGGGCCGCCTTCTCGAACTCCTGGACTTTGGCCGCCGCCCGCATCTGTTTCTCCAGCTCCTCGATCCTCTGCCGGCGCTTCTGCGGTGACAGGTAGAAATCCTT
>PMCY01000373.1 GCA_003154255.1 Candidatus Aminicenantota bacterium
TTGGGAAAGCCGCAGGTGTCGAGGACGCCGAAGTGCGAGCTGATGCAGGGCCAGACGTAGGGCGTCGGCTCGCCGCGGTAGTCGAAGCCCGTCCAGACAAAAGCCCCGGCCAGCCAGGGCCGGGCGCCATAAAAAATCATCCAGTCCCGGGCCAGCTCACCCCAGCGCGGCGCGCTCTTGTCGTAGGAGGCCATATAGCCGCGGGCCTTGTCGTCGGCGTATTCGCCGCGCGTGGTCAAATTGCTGGCGATCTCCGAACCGAAGAGAGGCTGGTCCGGATGGGCGGCGTGGTAGGCGTCGATCTCGCCCAAGTGGTAATTGAATCCGCGCACGTCCACGGCCTGGTTGATGCCTTCGAAGGCCCCCGAATTGGAGCCGTAAGTCGTCGGGCGGGTGGTGTCCAGAGCCTTGACAACCCGGACCATGGTCTCGGCGATGCGCCGCCCGACCGGGTCGGCCTGAACGCCTTCCTCGTTGCCGAGCGACCAGAGAATGATGGACGGATGATTGCGGTCGCGGCGGATCATGCGGCGGAGCTGTTCCAGGGCGTCCGTGCTTGAACTGAAGAGCCGGGTCTCGTCCATGACCAGCATTCCCAACTCGTCGCAGGCGTCGAGGAGCTCCGCCGTCGGCGGATTGTGGGAGGTCCGATAGGCGTTGACGCCCATCTCCTTGAGCTTGGCCACGCGGAAATATTGGAGGCGGTCGGGGAGGGCGGCGCCCACCCCCGCGTGGTCCTGGTGGTTGCAGACGCCCTGGATCGGAACGCGCGTCCCGTTGAGAAAAAATCCCTTATCCTTATCGAAGCGGATCGTGCGGACGCCGAACCGCGCCTGGAGGGCGTCTCCGGCGCGTCCGTCGATCAGCACGGTCGAAGCGAGTTTGTATAAGGCGGGCTTTTCCAGGGTCCAGAGAATGGGTGAGGAGAGGCGTATGTTCTGGCGGATCAGGACCGTCTGGTTGGGACCGATCGGCCGGGGCGCTTCAACGATTTCGGCCGCCGGTTTTCCCGAAGGATCAAAAATCGCGGATTTCAGGCTGATCGCCGCCGCCGCCGCGGTCTCATTGGCGATTTCCGTCTCGATCGTCAGGGTCGCGGCGGTCCCTTCGATCTTGGACGTGACGAACGTTCCCCAGAGCGGGATGTGGACCGCCGCGGTTTTGGTCAGGCGGACGTGACGGTAGAGGCCCGCGCCCTCATAAAACCAGCCCTCATTATGAGTGGCGTCGACGCGGACGACGAGGACATTGTCGCCGCCGCGGTTGACCGTATCGGTCGCGTCGAAACCGAACGGATCGTAGCCGCCTTCATGGCGGCCGAGGAGAATGCCGTTCAGCCAGACATGGCAGTCGCGGAAGGCCCCGTCGAAGTCGATGCGGAAGCGGCGGCCCTCGTCGCCCTTGGGAACGACGAAGTGGCGGCGGTACCAGCCGATCGACGTTTCCGGAAAGACCCGGCCCAACGGTTTGAAACCGTGATCCATGAGGCGGAGGGTGAAGGGGGCTTGGACGAAAGGTAATTCGACGGCCCAGTCGTGGGGCAGGTCCACGGCTCTCCAAGCCGAATCATCAAAACCGGGCCGGGCGGCCCCGCCCCAGCCGTTCGTCTTGGCGTAGGAGTAGGCGGCGCCGAAATCGAAGTCTTTGGCCGGATCGGCGGCGTGGCCGAGGGCGAAGCGCCAGCCGTCGTCGAGGAGGATTGTTTGCCGGACGGACTGGGAAAAGGCGGGGACGGCGAAAGCGATGACGGCCAGAAGGAAGAACATCGGACGAAGCGGGACCAGGCGGCGGTTCGGATGCATCGGATCCTCCAAATCAGGTGATCCGAAGCATAGCGGAACGGAGGAGGAATCGTCAATCGCCGCCAGGGACGCAGGGAGCGGCCGGAGATATTTCCTATTTCTTCGGTTTGGGAGCGGGCCCGCCGGGGATTAATCCCGAGTCGATGAACCCTTGGAGTTGGCCGATGCGCCGGGTCCGCGTTTCGGGCCGCTTGGCCGAGGCTACCCAATAGGACAATATTTTGCGCCGGGAAGTTGAAAGGGCGGCGAATTTCTCTTTCAGACCCGGGTGGGCGGCGATGGCGGCCATGACTTCCGGGGGCGGGCCGCCCCCGTTTCCGATCCGCTCGATGTCATTCAACTTGGACCAGGATCCGTCCTTCTTGGCCAGCTTGATCTTGGCCAGGCCGGGCCCGGCCATGCGGCCCTCGGCGATGAGCCCCCGGACGCGGGTCTTGTTGGACGCCGACCAAATGCTCCGCGGCTTGCGCGGCGTCCAGCGCTGGACAAAGCGCTCCTCGTCGAGCCTATTGACGGTCGAATCGATCCAGCCGAAGCAGAGGGCTTCCTGAAGCGCCTCCTCGTAGGTAACCGAGGACTTGCCCGAGTTCTTTTTATAATAGGCCAGCCAGAGTTCTGTGGCTTTGTCATGATTCTTTTCCAGCCAGGCCCGCCAGGCGGCCCGGTTCTTGAACAAATGTTGGTTCATTTCCCTAGTTCAATAAATCCCGCTGGCAAATCATTCAGTCCATTCAGTTGCGGAATAACGATTTCGACAATCCTAAAATTCAGAGTTTTATTATTAGAAATTTCAGATTTTTTATCCTTTGACGATTCTTGATAAAAGACGAGAAGAACATTTTGGATATCTTTTCTAATCCCATCACGTCCTACTATTTTGCTTATTACAAATTTAAGATTTTGTCTTAATATGCTGCCTGCGGGAGCGGTTGGCTTCTTATCGCGGAGTCCAAATTCTTTAAACGATTCACTCCGACTCTCACCCTGTTGAGATGGCCAAGCCTCGATATATTCTTTAAAAAGTTGATGCCTTTTTTCTTGACTCGGGCTCAATTCAATCATTAATTTGTTAGCATTAATTTCTTTGGACTGCCACCATTTAGATTCACCCAAATAGGCCGTCGTAAGCGTAATTAAGATGAAGTCAAATTCCCCAAATTGGGAACTCTTCTCGCCACCTCTACGGCCGAAGCTTGGACGATAAAAGATTGTACATTCTTCTGATTTTGAGGGATCTGACAATTTTTTTAATAAATATTCCAGTTTCTGCGTCAATGCCCATAACGTGAGAGAGTCTTCCCCATATCCGATGATTTTCATTTTATTCTTCGGTGAAATAGTCTGTATCGATTCTTTTTACTTTGTAGGTGCTTGACGTAGTCATTCCGAGGTCATTATCGATCATGAGTTCTGCGAGTGTTTTTCCATCGATTAGAATAACCTTAGAATCTATTGATTTAACGAAGTCTTGGGCATCTTCAGAAAATTTCCCGGTCGTAATGAATACGCCTTTTTTTGCGTGCTTTCCGTGAAGAGCTCCCACGAATTTTTGAATTTCCGGCCGTCCTACCGTTCCTTCCCAACGCTTGGCTTGAAGATAGATGACATCTAGCCCGAGCTTGTCTTCTTTAATGATTCCGTCTACGCCTTCATCTCCACTATTGCCTATCGATTTGCCCGCATCAGCATGTGAGCCCCCATATCCCATGGCAACCATCAGGTCGACTACGAGGTATTCGAAGAATTTGGGGGAATTTAATTTGATTCGATCGAGAACCTGCCCAGCCAAATCATTCCGTATGCTTTGATATGCTTTTTCCAATATTTCTTCAGGCGTTTCAGCGGGAACGTCGGGTGGCTGGGGAAGGATAATGCCCTTTTTTGTTTCAGCTGGATAATGAAAATCCACAAATTCTTGAAATTGATCGAGGATTTTTGTGTCGATACGGGAATGCCCTTGCTTGTGAAGATCAAGGCCCCTTTGAGTGATTCGAAAGAACCCCCTTTTTGGCGATTCCAGGACCTTAGCTTGAACGAAATAGCTTTTTGCCCAAGCAATTCTGTTTTCGAATCTCGTTTGAGTCTTGCTTGGCAGGGGTTCTCTTAGGTCTTCGCTAGATAAATTCATTTTAGAGGCGATTATTTCTCTTGCCTCCTTGAGAGAATGTTCTTTTTCATCACTAGCGATGTCCAAAAGTGGTTTAAAGAAACTTTGAAAATCAGGGATTGCCATCACTTTTTTCCTTTTTATGCTAATTCAATAAAGCCGGAACAATAACAAAGCTTTGATAATGCCCTCAAATACACGTCAATCACTCCTTGCCTTTAATTCTAATGTTAATATTTCGGTTGAAATATTGAAATAGTCAAAAGTGGCGGAGGCTTTTTTTGCAAGTCTTTTATCCGCAGTTAGGAGTGCGTCACAGCATGAACTATAGGCGACGTGCAGTGCATCACTGTTAAACGAAATAATCGAAGCGATTTTAGAAATATGCTTATCAGGCCAGTATCCCAAAACGTTTAGAAATGAATAACACCAAGAAATTTTATTTAGTATTGACCAATTGGGATTGGTTCCGAAGAAGCGAGGAGTTGTTTTTCCGAATAATTCATCTTGGGAGAAGTCAAGAAAGCCGGTTTTTATTTTTTCCCAGATCTGGTCAATTATCCTCTCGTTCTTTGGGGACAAATCGCTGAACTGTTCATTCGCTATCATTTCTCGCAATTCGTTGATTGGGAGTACCTTATCTTTTGAATCGATCAGTACATTGCGGAAATTTTTCATTATTTCGGTAATTTTCGTAATCAACGCGCGCGTTTCTAGCGATTCGGGCAGTAAATTCAGTAGCTTGGTTATCATTTCCTCGACGTAAAGGTCCGGATTGAGTTCGGAAATATTCCCAAGTAAAAAAGCCTGAAGTGCAGGAAGGCTAAAATCGGGATATTGTGAGGTTTCGCTCATAAACTCGTTATATACATCTATTGGATTTCGGTATTCCTCGAAATAAAACCCATTCGAAAAATTAAAATTGCTATCAACGATAAATTGTACGCGTCGCGCTTCTAATTTCTCGAATGGGGATAAAAAGGATAGGTCGTTCGATCGGCCGATTTCATTCAGATGTTCATTGGAATAAATCCAGGCAATATTCCCTTTATCAGGAAGGCTGATCAAACCATCTCGAATATATCCGACAATATTTTGATCCAGATAAACCGTCACTTTGCCGGAATTCATTTAGATTGATATTTCCTCGATCTTTACTTTGCCTTCAATCTAATAAGCGGCGCAGATTCGGTTTGCCCTCTTCCTGTCCTGGAAGAAGAATCGTCCAGTAAACCGAATAGCGCTCTCCAAATAACTTATAAAAGGGGATGAGGGTGACGTCCTTGGGCTGACCGGCCCCCATCGTTTGGAAGGTCAGCGCTTGGCCGGCCACCGGCTTGATCCAAGTCGTCAAGTCGTTTCCCGGGATGTGGAATTCCGGCACGGCCACCGGCGCGCCCTCGGGGCCTTCAGGCCCATAAGCGCCGCTGGTCTTAGCGGCGGCCAGGCCTTCGGACCCCAACTGCCCCGCCAGCACGATCGGCCCATAGAGGATCGCGGCGATCTTCGGATCGTCGGGCAGGCGGTCGAGATGGAGATCCATGGGCAGGGCCAGCTCGACCGTGTCGCCCGATTTCCAGGTCCGGCGCA
>PMCY01000280.1 GCA_003154255.1 Candidatus Aminicenantota bacterium
CGTGGACGAGCAAGGAAGTCTATCCGAAATCCCCTGAAGGCGAAACCGTATATCGGGGCCAGTGGCTCGCCGGCCTGGCGCTCTCTCCCCACAATCCCCAGATCATCTACTGCGGCTTTCAGTATCTCTTTCGATCGATGAACAAGGGCGAAACCTGGGAAAAAATAAGCCCGGACTTGACGACGAATAATCCCGAGTGGCAAGGGAAGCTCCCTTACGCTATCCCCTACGAGACCATCACGGCCATCGCCGAGTCGCCACTCAAGTTCGGCGTGGTTTATGCCGGAACCGATGACGGTCGCGCGCACGTGACGAAAGACGGCGGATCGACTTGGACCGAGATCACGGCCGGACTTCCTTATAACAAACACGTTTCCAACATAGTCGCGTCGAAATATGATCCGGCGACGGTCTATATTGCCCAGATCGGACGGGAAGACGACGATTTTGCCGCCTACATCTTCAAGTCCACCGACTACGGCAAAACTTGGGTCAGCATCGCCGCCAACATTCCCGGGGGCCCGACCAACGTCATTCGGGAGGATCCGAAAAAGCAGGCCGTCCTCTATTGCGGCACCGACCAGGGAGTTTTCGTTACCACGGATGGAGCGAGAACCTGGAGCTATCTCGGCAGCGGGCTGCCGAACGCCCCGGTTTGGGACCTCCAGATCCACCCGCGCGACAACATGCTCGTGATCGCCACGAACGGACGCGGCATGTGGGTCATCGACGACGTTTCTCCGGTGCAGAAATAAGCTTGCGCGGGGGTCGGGCCAAGACCCGACCCCTTTTCTTTTCCGCTCCGGACGGCGATTCCCGGCTCGGAATCCGAGGGACGGATTCCGGACCATCGGCATGAAGCTATTTCTTCTGATTCCTCGGCATCTCGACAAGTTCGACTTCGTAAACCAGGATCGTGTCCGGGGAGACGTGGAATCTTTTTTCGCCTTTGACTTCTTTGGCGTAGAAGCCCGGGCTGCCATAACCCTGGTCCGCGGGAACGATCAGGAGTCGTTTCTCTCCCTTCTTCATCTGGGCCACCGAGGCGTCGAAGCCGGGAGTGACGTGAGTCGAGCCGACGACATATTCAAACGGCTCGGGCTTATCGCCCCAATAGGGTTTGCCCGCTTCGGCGGTGCTGACGAAAGCCGTCCCGCCCAGTGTCTTTCCGGAATAAGAAAGCTTCAACCGGGCGCCCGCGGCCGCTCTCTCTCCTGTTCCCTCATGAAGGACGATATATTTTAAGCCGTTTCCCCCCGAGACCGCTTTGGGCCAGTTTTTGGCGATCGTCTCCTCTTCGGTTTGTTTCCTTTTGGCATCGTCCTCTTTGACCCGCGCTGTCGCATCATCGACCATGCGTTGGAACGACTCGGTCGTCGGCCGGAAATTCTCGGCGGCCTTTCCCCTGCGCACAATCTTAATGGCTTGGATCTCGTCGCCCTGGACGATCGAAAAAACGATATCCATTCCCTGATGGACGTGGCCGAAGACCGAATAGTCCCCGTCGAGATAGGATCGATTCCCGAGCATGATGCACCATTGGCTGCCGTTCGTATGCGGGCCCTTATTGGCCATGTTCACCATTCCGGCCTGGTCGTGATTGAGTTCCGGATGGATTTCGTTCGGGAATTTATATCCCGGCCCTCCCTCTTTGGATCCTTTGGCGATTCCGGTCTGTATCACGTGCCCGGGGACGACGCGGTGCCATTTCGTTCCTTCGAAATAGGGCGTTCCGAACGGAACGGCCGAATTCTTGATCGTGCCTTCCGCGAGGCCGATGAAATTGGCGACGGTCATCGGCGTCTTCTCGAACTCAAGCTGAAGGACGATCAGGCCCCGGTTGGTCGTAACCTCGGCATATACGCCTTCGGGATATTTCGGCGTAGCGCATCCCGCGGCAACCCCCACGATCACGACCGCAAGGACGTAAGCAAAAACGACGCTGAATCGTCTCATTTTCATCCTCTTCAATACCGAGAGCACGGCAAGATCGACATCGGGACCTTTCGGAACCTCGATACCAGAGCGACTGCCGCACCGTTTTCGCGGCGGCAGATTCACGCCGCGAATTCCGGGGATTCCTTTCCTCGAGCGACTACTTTTGCAGATCCTGGACGATCTTCTTGATGTCTTCCTGGGCGGAGTTCATTCGCAGGGAAGCTTGGAAAGCGTCCAACGCATCCCTGGTCCGTCCGGTCCGGAGATAGCAATTCCCGAGAGTGTTAAGCAGCCGCGTGTCGCTGTTGTAGATCTTGTTGGCTTCAAGGAGGCTGGAGGTCGCCCGCGGGTAATCGGACTTGCCGAAGAAAGCGAGGCCCTTGAGGAGAAGATAATCGTAGGGGCCCTTGGCGGAGTCCTGCAGGCTGTCGCTGAGCGTCAGGGCCTCGTCGTACTTCTGGATTTTAAGGAGAAAATTGACGTATTCGATGATGCCGTCCTTATATTTTGGATTCAGGGCGTAGGCTTTGGCATAGGCGGCGCCGGCTGCCGGGTCGAGCCCCAGAACGTCATATTGATGGGCCAGCTGATAATGAAAGGCAAACTGGTTGGTCAGAGGAAAAGCCTTCGTTTTGATGATCGGATGGGCGACGGCCGCCTCCGGGGAGATGACAAAGTGCTCGACTTTCTGGTCGAGGACGGTCCCATCCTGCGCCCGCAGATTCAGCTGGACATCATAATAATCAGGGGTGAAATCCTTAGCCGGCAGAACAAGATCGAGACTCATGACCTTCCCGAAGCGGCTGTCCGCGAGTTTGAGGACCGAACTTTTAGTGACCGGCTCCTTGGGGCGCTTGCCCTTCACCGTAATCTGGACGTCTCCTCCCTGCCAGAGCTCGGTCGAGGGATCCAGAACGGACCAGTGCACGTGGATCTCGTCCGAGGCGGAAAACAGATTTGTCGGATCGAAGACCAGCTTCCGGTCGGCGAATTTGAACGGCATCTGGACGTCGCTCCGCGCCTGATCGAGCTTGTAGCCGAGGAAAGGCCCGTCGAGACGAGGGCCCAAGGCCGGCGCGGCGTCGCCGATCTCCTTTTCGAAGAGGCTGAATTCCTTGCCTGTCGCATTCTGGAGAAGGACGGAAAGGTGAAATTTCCCCTCGACGACCGGGAATGTATCTTCGAGGGCGATCCCGAGTTTTTTCGTCCGGTCCAAGTCGCGAGCGGGGACTTCGAGGGCGTAGTCCTTGGTGTATTGGTAGACGACGGATTCCCCTTTGCGCAAACTGACGGAGACCTTTAAGGCGCAGAAATATTGATCTTTTGGTTCGAAGTAATCGAAGGTCAATTTCTGCGGAACGATCGAGAAGTGGACGAAGCGCATGTCCAGAACGGGATCCTGAATCTCGGCCGCCCAGCCCTGGGTATCGATGTAATTGGTCAGGTATTCGGTGCTGACGATGCCCTTGTAATCGAGAAAATGGGTGGCATATGTCGGCCGAATATCGGCCTTGGGCGACTCGATGATGTTGGCCAGGATTATGGTGTTGCGGGGGGACGGCTGGAAGGCGTAGCCATCGTAATCGCCCGGGGTGAGAGAAATCGTCATGGAGGCCAGGGTGGGAGCCAACTCCCGGATCTTGTTGTAAAGACCCTCGTAGTCATCCGCTGTCAGTTGGGAATTGCTGGCCATGTTTTGGAGGAGCGCCTTGGGGCCATCCATGAACGGATCGTACAAGCGGTAATCCCCGGATCCGCCTCTTTGGTAAAAGATCAAGCCGAAATGGGCGGGCAACCCCTTCGTCCCGTCGGTGAAGTAATACCAGACTTCGCAGGGGTTGAGGCCGAGGGTTCCCCAAAACCGGTCGTAGCTCCTCGGCTCGCCGAGGATGACATAGAACTTGCCGCGGTCGGTCCTCCAGCCCGGCTGGCCGGACCCGAATTTCTTATTGGCGTAGTTGAATCGCCGGACGATCTCTTCCCTGTATTCGTTTTCCGGCGTGCCGGGCGTCGGATCACGCAGCTTCCAGAAGTTCTGGATGAAGATGTCGCGATCGCGATTGTTGGTCAGTTGGAGGAAGACATCCTTTTCGGCCGAGGTGATGATATAAGCGGTCAGATCGAGAAAGTCCCGGTATTGCACGGGGAGGGATTTTTCGTTGAGTTTAGGGGATTTGGCGACCGCAGGCGCGGCCTTATCCTTCTGGGCCGCGACCGCCGGGCCGAGCGTCAGGATCGCTCCCAACAGCAACAGGGCGATGCTCCACTTTTTCATGGTTTGAACCTCATTTCGGACATTCATCCGCCCTCCGGGACCGGGGTGGAAAGGCGGCTCGTCGTAATTTTTATTCTATCATTCATAACGGGAGTTCTGAAAGCGCCGTTGCATGGGCGGCGCCATATTTCCTCAGCGGCATTTCTCGAGGTCGGAATCGAGAGCCGCCTTCTCGGCCGCCGACAGCGTCCGATAATAAAGATCCTTGTATTTGGTCAAGTAGGTCCGCGCCTTGGCCTTGTCCCCTTTATCGAGGTAAACGACGCCTAGATTGTACAGAGCCAATTTGTGGGCCGGATCGATTTCAACGGCCTTCAGCCAGCAGGCGATCGCTCCGTCCGCGTCGCCGGCCATCAGGGTCGCCGAGCCCAGTCCGTTGTAGGCCGGGGCATAGCCGGGATCGTGCTTGAGGGCGGTCCGGAACGATTCCATCGCCCGGCGCAAAGCCGCCCTATCCTTATTCTTCACCGCCAGGGTAAAATCGACGGATCCCAGGTTGTTCAGAACAACCGCATAGCCGGGCTCCAGCGCCAGGGCCTTTTCATAAGAGGCCCGGGCCCGCTCGAGATCACCCTTATTCCAATAGGCGACTCCGATGTAGTTCCAAAGCTCCGGGTCCCACTCGATCATACCCGAGGCCTTGGTCAAGATGTCCAGGGCCGCGTCGTTCCGGCCCGTCTCGGCCAAGGCGATGCCGTATTCCATGGCCAATTTGTAAGATCGGGGATTGTCATTCACCCCTTTCTCCAACACGGCCGCGGCCTCTTCAAGCCGGCGCCGCGACTGAAGAATGGTCGCCAGATAGAGATAGGCATTGTCAAAATCCTTGCGTTCGGAGAAGAGCGCGCGGAGGAGGGAAATGCTCCGCTCCGTATCTCCCCGAATGTTCAGATCCACCGCCTCCTCGAATTTCCGGTTGAACGGCAGGAGCGTTTTCAAATCGTCTCCGGGACCGAATTCCTCCCGCGCCGGCGGCTGGTAGCCTCCGACATAGCCCAGGCTCTGGAGCTTCCTTTGGGCCGCGGCATCCAGTCGAGGCCGGACAGCGCTTTCCTTCCCCGATTCTTCTTTCATGAGGCGGGCCAGGACGGCCCGTTCGCGGCCCAGGTCCCGCCCGGCCAGATTTTTCGATTCGCCAAAGTCGACTTTCAGGTCATAGACCTCCGGGAGGGGAGATTCAATGAATTTCTTGTCGTTTTCGATAAACCCTCTCAATGGCGCCCATCCCCGGCGATAATACGGATAGAGCGATTCGAAATAGATGGGACGTCCGGCCAGTTTCTTCCCGCGGGCGGCCGGAAGAAGCGATATGCCTTGGAGACCGGGGGGCGGGGCGATCCCGAGAAGTTCACAGGTCGTCGGGAAGATGTCGATATGGCAAACGTCCTGATCCACTCGGGCCGGGGCGAGGCCTGGGCCGGCCATGATGAGCGGAACGCTCAGCGTTGAATTATAGGCAAAATAGCCGTGTGTTGATTCGCCGTGTTCCCCCAGGGACTGGCCATGGTCGCCCGTGAAGATGACGGCGGTGCTCTCAGTCTGTCCCATCTCCCTCAGTCCGGCGAATAGTTTTCCCAGCGCTGAATCCACATAGGCCACTTCGCCGCCGTAAGGATCGTTCTTATAGCGTGTCAGGAACGGTTCCGGCGGCTCGTAGGGCTGGTGAGGATCGAAACAATGGACCCATAGAAACCAGGGCCCGGGCCGGCCCTTAAGCCAGGCCAGAGACCGCTCAACCACCGCTTCGGCTTTGCGCTCGACGAACTTAAAATCGAGGGCCGCCCCCGTTCCGTAGTCGTCATCGTAGAGGTCGAATCCGCGGTTGAGGCCGAAACGGGAGTCCAACGGGAAGGCGCCGACGACGGCCGCCGTCGCATAGCCCTTCCGCTTCAGGTGCGTGGCCAGGTTTGGGAACTCGGACGGTACTTTGAAGAACCCGTTATCGTGGACGCCGTGGCGGAGGGGCGTCGTTCCGAGCAGGATATTCGTATGGGACGGCAAGGTCGTGGGCGTGTGGGCGAAAGCACGGGTGAAGAGGACGCCCCGTCGGCTCAGTTCATCGATGTTCGGCGTGGCGATCGTTCGGGAGCCATAGCAGCCCAGGCGGTCCGGACGAAGCGTATCGATAGTGATCAGGAGGAGATTCGGGCGCGAGGCATCGGCGCGCAAGCCACAGGTGAACGCTCCGATCATTCCCGCTACGAACGGGAAGATCATCATTCCAAATCTCTTCATCGTTGATCTCCGTCAGAGCTTTTTATTCTAACACGACGGCGAAATCAGGACAAAACGCCTTCCGAAAAAAAAAGCCCCTCCCCCGGTCGGGGGAGGGGCAGCGATCTTTCGTCTCGGGAAAGAGCGCGTCAGAACTGGAAGCGGACGCCGGCCCGGAAGATTCTCGGATTCAGAACTTCGTTGATCTTGTAGTTGTTGGCGTAGGGTGCCAAGTGGTCGGTCGTGAGCTGGTAGGTTCCGTAGTTCTGATCGTATCTCCGGTTGATGAGGGCGGTGTTCAGCACGTTGAACGCATCCAACATGATGTAGGCGCGTCCTGTGCCGATCTTGACCATCTTCTCGATGCGGAGGTTGAGCTGGTAGAACGTCGGCAACGTAAGATTGCCGAACGTGCTGAGGTAGACCGTGGCGCTCTTGGAGAACTGGTTCTGCAAGCTCGAATCGGCCATGGTGAAGTACTGCGGAATAATGTGGCCGGCGCGGGCATTGAAGGTGGCGGAAATGTTGAAGTCGTACGGGAGCTGGTAGAGGCCTTCGATCTTGAACATCCAGTGGGAGAAGATATACTGCCCGATCTTGCCGCTGGCCCCGCCGAGGCTCGGCGCCCAAACCTGGTCCTGCGTCGCCCAGAGGTTGGTGGGATTGAGGTAGGCGTCGCTGCCGTAGTGGTACCACTGATCCATGTAGGATGCGGACCCGTCGAGCATCCACTTATTGGACAGCCGCTTGGTGAAGCGGAAGTCCAGGCCCCAATAGCCGGCATAGTTGCTGACCGCCGTGTGGTGAGTGAAGGGGGTGTAGACCGTGTTAGGGCTGAGGACGTACCAGGTTTTGCCCGCAGCGGAACCTGTGCTCCCTATTCCGGGAATGTTGGAAGGGACCGTCCCGGCGGCGACAAAGCTGGCCTGGGACCGGTCAACACCGTCCGCGGTCATGGGGACATCCTGGCTGAAGTTGTTGTATTTCCGGTAGGTGAAATCGAGGCCGATGCCGAAGTCGGCAAAGAGCTCGTGCTCGACCGAGGCCAGATACTCGGTCGTTTTGCTCGATTGGGCGCTGGAATCAACCTTGTAGGCATTGGGGCTGAGGGTCGTAGCGCCGGGGGTGAAAGAACCCCAGTTCACGCCCGCGTTGNNGTGGGGTCGTTCCAGAACAGCTCGTTGTAATTCGCCTTGCCGTCTTTGTTGGCGTCGAGCCACCAGAAATTCATCCATCCGCCGGGTCCGAGGAGGTTGAAGTACCCGGCCATGCCGGTGCCCATGAAGTCGCCATACTGGGCGAAGTTCAGCTTGAAGATCGTCTTGCCGTTGCCGAAGATGTCGTAGGTCAAGCCGAGCCGGGGCGAGAAGACGTTCCAATGGTAATCCGGGTTGATGTTGGGCATCGTGGTGCTCTTGAGCTGCCCGGCTAAGGCGTTCGCCGCGGTGGAGTCGACATACTGCAACCAGATCGCGTTGGTCGGATCGACCGTATGGTAGATGCTGGAATTGACGGAGGGCGTCTGGCGATCGTACCGCAGGCCGAGGAGGAGGTTCAGCTTGCCGATGGTAACCGTGTCGCTGAAGTAGAGGGCCAGCTGGCTGACCTGGTAGTCCAGGTTCCACTGCGTAAACGCGCTGAGCTGCTTGATTCCGGGGACGATTTCCGGAACGCCGCTGCCGGTGGGGCTGATGGTTTCGTAGTTAAAGTCGGTGTATTGAACGATGTTGCCGGGAGTCGACGAATCCGTTGTAACCCGGCGGGTCGAATATTCGACACCGACTTTAATGTCATGCTTGACCCCGAACAGGCTGTCGTTGAAGTAGTTGAGGGCGGCATGGTAGTCATACATCGGCCGCGTCGTGACATAATAGTATTGAGATCCGGTCCAGAGGTCATTCCCGACATCGTACGAAGCCAGATTCGCCAGGTTTTCGTCCATGCCCGGGAACATGCCCCAGGAGTTGCCGGAGTAGCCCCACTTCAGGGACAGCAGGAGGTTGTCTCCGAACATTTGCTCGTCCTGCAACTTGATGATGGGCGAGCCGAAGGCGAAGCTGCTGCGCTGGTGAAGGCCCGTCGGAAACGATGCCGATGCGGACCGGCCGATAAAATCCTTGTCGCCCGAGGAAACGAGGACTTCGAACCGGTTTGATGGAACGATCTGGAGGTTAAACTTGGCGTTGTAATCCTTCAGGACCGGTTTGATGGGCGTCCCGACGATGGACAGGTTATCGATTTCCTGAACACCAAAGGATCCCCACAGCCAAGCATGGTCCTTGACGATCGGCCCGCCGATGTTGACGCCGAAGTCCTTGATGGAATTAATCTTGTTGATTTGGGTCAGGCCTTGAGCGGCCAGGGCGGGCGTAATGTAACCCTTGTCGGATTCGAGGTGATTGTCCGTATAATAGACGCGGCCGCCGATGCTGGGCAGGTTGCCGCCGCGGCGGGTGACCATGTTCAGGGCGACGCCGCCCGTCTGGATGGTGACGTCCGAGCCGCCCGTCGTGATGTTCATCTCCTCGAANNACGACGCCGTCGAGCGACCAGACGTTGTTGCCGCCGCCGCTGGCATCGCCTTTGGCCACGTAACCGGCCTGCTGACCTGATTCGTTTCCGCCGACGTTTTCCCGGTCCATGATAATCGAGGGCGCCATCTGCATGATGACCCAGGGGTCGCGGGCCGTCGGAAGCGATTGCAGGGTTTGCTGGTCGACGTTCTTGCCGGTGGACGTCTTTTTGGTGTCGATGGTGGGAGAGATCGCGACTACCGTGATCTGCTCGGCAACGACGCCCTGCTCCATTTTGATGA
>PMCY01000265.1:0-838 GCA_003154255.1 Candidatus Aminicenantota bacterium
GAGGCGTCGTCGTTGACGTCGTTGGACAGGGCTTCGTCCATGATCGATCCGGAAGGATTGACCGCGAAGAGGTATCCCGTCCGTTTATCGTAATAAGGATCGACGGCGAACATGAACCAGTCCGAGTCGATCTGGGTATCCCGCCGCCCGAGCANNGGGGCGTTCTTCCATACCTTCTCGTCCAATCGGCCGTCCAGGACGATCGGTTCGTCGGTCCGGTAGGCTTGGACGATCTTCTGGTTGAGCTCCGGAGGGGGCAGGTTGGGCTTGATGCCGCGGGCCGCCGCCGCTATGGGCAGAGCCAGGATTATGGCCGCCAGGGCCGTCTTTTTTATCATCGATCTCCTCTGCTCCCGGCCCTCTACTTTCCTGTCGACATATCCTATGACGTAAACCGCCGGCCGAAAGTTCCGGCCGGAAGGCGTTTTCTCGAAGGCCGGGCCGTCGCGCTCGTTGCCTTTCGCTAATTAGTACGGATGAGGGAGAGGAAAGGTTGCCGGAGGGGCTTACTGCGGGGGGAGAGGACGGGTCCGGCTTCATTGACAGGGGAGGTGTGTTGGGCGAAGATGCGAAGGGAGCATTCCATGGCCATCCTCTGCCCCCATTGCGGCCGGCAATACGACGTCACGCTCTTTCAATTCGGCGTGGCGGTGGATTGCGACTGCGGCGAGCGGGTCGCGCCGTTTGCAGACGAGACCCCGGTAGAGATGCCCATCGACGGAACGCTCGACCTGCACACGTTCGCGCCGGCCGACGTCAAGGAGCTGGTGCCCGATTATCTGCAAGCCTGCCGGGAAAAAGGAATCCTTCGCGTCCGCGTCGTCCACGGCAAGGGCGA
>PMCY01000265.1:936-6943 GCA_003154255.1 Candidatus Aminicenantota bacterium
GACTTTCTGATAGGGCGTGTCATCGTACATCCAGGGCAGGGTGACGCCCATTTCCAGCATGCGCACGAACTCGTTGAGGCTGGCCCGCAGCCAGGGGCAGAGCTTCCCCCAATCCGCCGGATAAGCGAACTTGTCGCCTTTCTTGTGGCACCACGAGTCAGGCCGGGCCTCGAAGATTTCGATGGCGATGTCGTAGCGGCCCCGCTTGACCTGGGGAAGCTGAGGCGGTGTCGTCTGCGCCTGATCCGCGCCTAAGACGGACGCGCCCGCCGCCAAGCCCAGAAATCCGCATCCCGATTTGTTCAGGAAATCGCGTCGTTCCATGGAAGTCTCCTTGTTCACCTCTTATACGTGCGGAGGAATCAGAATATGACTTTCATCGCTAAAACCGCGCCCGAAACGAGGAGCAGTCCGTAGATCCAGCGGTTGAATTTGCCCGGCGGGATGCGGCTGGAGAGAAGGCGGCCGATTCCGGCGGCCGCGGCCAGGACCGGGATCGACCACAGGAAAATCCTCAGCACCTCGGCTGTCCACAGGCCGGCCGCTCCTTGGCCGATGAGAATGGCCAGCCCCGTAGGCAGGAAGTAGCCCTGCAGCGTGGCCCGGAACATCTCCGGTGGCCAGCCGCGAAACGCCCCATAGAGGACGATCGGCGGGGCTTGGGTGTTATAAGCGGCGCCTAAAACGCCGCCGAAGAAGCCGAAAACGGCCGCGGACTTTCCGGATTGAAGGCGGGTCAGGCGCGGGCGGAAGAATCCGTAGAGGGCGAAGAGGATGATGACCGCCGCAAGCAGAAGGCTGACCAGGCGAGAGTCCGCCCGTTTGAGGATGAACAACCCGAACGGAATACCGGCGATGGTCGAGAAGATAAGGACGCGCACGCCCCGCCAATCGATGTGCCGCCATTCGCGGGCCAGAAGAAAAAGCGATAGTGTCGGCCCGGTGAAGGCCATGAGCGGTGTCGCCGTCGTCAGGGGGATGACGATGGCCAGGAGGGGCATCCCCAGGAGGGCGTCGCCGAAGCCGAATGTCGCCCGGACCAGGGCAGCCAGGAAAACGATGCCGAGAACGGCGAAGAGAGGCGTGTCGATGGCGTCACCGCGTTATGCTGGGGATCATGAGCTGGTATATAATACGCCCGTTCCGACATTTTCCGTCAAGGAGCGCCTCATGATCAAGAAATCCTTCGCCCTGCTATTTCTCGTGCTGGGGTTCGCCGCTGCCGGCTTCGCCCAAGTGGCCTCGCAACCCGCGGTCCAAGCCCCGGCCAAGAACGCCGATATCGCCGGCGTTTGGGAAATGACCATGCAGACCCCGCAAGGGGAGATGACCCGCGACGCCACCTTCACCCAGGAAAAAGACGTCATCAAAATGACGATGGAAGGCCCGATGGGCGAGATGAAGGGCGAAGGCACGGTCAAGGAAAACGAAGTCCAGTGGACGATCAATATGAGCACGCCCAACGGCGACTTTGCCCTCGTCTTTAAAGGCAAAGTCGACGGCGACAAGATGACCGGCGAGATCCAGATGGGCGACATGGGCACGTCCAACTTTACGGCCAAGAAAAAGAAGTAACCGGGTTTCTCATTCCGCTCCGGTTTTCATCCGCTCCCAATTCTTGATACGGGAGCGGACGATCGTATATTCGTCCGTCTCCTTATCTTCCCGGAGCTCGTAGAGGCATCCGTTTTTAATAGCTGCCGGGAAGGAAGCCCAAGTCATTTTGTAGAGAAAAATACCGTCTTTCGAAAACACATCGACATCCGTTGATGCGCCTTTCTCGAGGATGGATTTGGCCCGGGTTACGTAAAAGCGTCCGGCATCGTCGGAGAGGAAAGCGGAGAAAAACGCTCGGTGGTCGGGAAAGATGGCCGCGTCTCTGGGATTGGCGCCCCCTCCCATCCACATGAACGCTCCGTTCTTCCTGGTCTCGTCTTTTTCCGAGGCCTTGATGGGTTGAGGCTTCTCATCTCGAGTGACGATCAGGGACATCCGGCCTTCCGCGTCTCCCTTGAATATCTTATATTGGTCGCTGAATCCATAAATGAATGATCCGGAATCAAGCGGGGCGAGCGCGATTTGGTTGCTGTACCAATGCAAAACCAGAGACTTTTGGCCTTCGCTGAACTCCCCGCGGAACTCGCCGATTGTCCGCGGAAGTGCGCCGTCCGGGTTTAGACGAATAATCGTATGTTTGGGGCCGCCGGGGCCCAGGCCGGGTTGGGTCGTGCCGATAATCGATCCGCCGGCACCCAGGATTGCCTGGCGGAGGGGAGAAGTCAGCAGGAGTTTTCTTTTAAAAGACCCGTCTTTTCCGAAGACGAGGAGGCTCCGGACGTCGCGGACATGGGGATTGCCTTCGGCGTCAAAAAGAACCTGGAGAGGAAACGTGAATTCGCCGGGTCCCTGGCCCGCTCGCCCTATGGTCCGGACGAATTTCCCCAACTTATCAAACATTGCGACGCGAATGGATCCCATGTCCGAGACGTAGAAATTGCCCGAGCCGTCCACGCTCAAATTCCCGCCTTTGGGGAAATAAGAGGGGGCATCATTGGGATCGCCCCCGATCTTCAGGTCTTCCTGAAGTTCGAAGGCGAATGTCCCGTAGAGAGGCTCGGCCGGATTTTTGACGACCTTGACGCCGTTCTCGGTCGCGAAAGTCCCTTTCCAAACAGGCTTGGTTGTCTGGGCCGCGGCGACTATTGCCGCCAAGAAGCTCGCGATGATCAACCGGGATATACTTCTCATGGGTCCCCCATTTTCGTCGGATATTTTATGCCGGAATTGAGATCGATTCCAGCCGGCGGATCATCGCCTGTGCGTATCCATTTCGGGGAGGAGAGGCTGGAGAGTATTTCTCATGGGAAACGCTATAAGCTGGATTTTTTGAGACAACACGGCGAAAGTCCCCTCGGTAAGATCCAACATCATGCAATATGCATTAATATCAATTAGATAGGGCCGTTCCGAGATCTCAATCTGTGGTATAATAAATATATGGTTCCCGCGGAATTGGGGCGCTTTTTCTGGGACGTCGATCCTGCCGGACTCGATCCTCTTCGCCATAAATCCTATATTATCGAACGGATTCTGGAATTCGGCGACGAAAAAGCCACCCGGTGGCTTTTGGATACTTTCTCCCGCGACGATATCGCCGCCATCCTTGAATCGAGCCGTTCTTTATCGATAAAGAGCCGTGATTTTTGGCGGCTTCGCTTGGCCGGACCGACTCATGTTTGATCGCATTCTCGCCCCGGGAACGAGAGCGGCGGTCGAACGGCTCTCCGCCTGGGTTTCGAAGCGGGGATTTTATCTGGCCGGCGGAACCGGTTGCGCTCTGCATCTGGGTCACCGGATGTCCCAGGATCTCGATTTTTTTTCCCCCACGGATTTTTCACCCCGTGATCTCTGGGCCGAATTGAAGCGAATAGGAGAATGCGCACCCGATTATACGGATGCCGGCACATGGGTGGGGGAATTCCTGGGGACGAAAGCCGGATTTTTCCATTACCCCTATCCGCTCCTTGGAAAGACCGTCCCATTTTCGGGCTTGGCCGTGGCGTCCTTGGAAGATATAGGCTGCATGAAGATCGAAGCGATCGTCGGCCGGGGACGAAAGCGCGACTTCATCGATTTCTATTTCCTTCTAAGAGAAATCGGATTTGATCTCGACTCGTTATTAGGTCTTTTCCGGAAAAAATATGCGTCCTCTCCGGCAAACGGAGTCCATGTCCTCAAGAGCTTGATTTATTTCGTCGACGCCGATGCGGATCCGGAGCCAGTGATGCTGGTCGACTATTCCTGGCTCGAGATTAAAGGAAAATTGACCGCTCTTGTCAGCCGACAAAAAATCTGAGGGGACCGAAGCGTGAAACGGGGTCTCATCGTTTTGATGGTTGCGGCGTTGTTATGGTCCTGTCATACTCGAATGGAAGGCCCGCAGCGTATTCAGGAAAACGGCGTTGAAGTCGTCGTCAACGGCCCCGCGCCTTATGCGGTTTCCGGCCAGCCGCGTTCCCTCTCGCTTCATGAAGAGTTCCGGATCGATCTGGAGGATGCGTCTCTCGCCGAAGCCGGATTGGCTGACGCCTCAACTTTCAGTGTCGATTCGAAAGGCCGAATATATCTCTTCCGGCCGGTATATCCGGGAACCAAAGGCCAAGTCATCTATCGATTCGATGACCATGGGAAGTTTCTCAAATCGTTCGGAACGATCGGGCAGGGTCCCGGCGAATTGATGTATCCCAATTTCCTGCGCATGACGGCCGCGGACGAGATTCCCGTTCTCATCGGCGACACGAGGAGCCTCGCTTATTTGGATTCGGACGGCCGCCTGCTCCGTTCCTCGCCTCTGCCGAGCGGATATCGTTTCATTTTTAGCCGTTTTGTTCTTCTACCGAACGGGAATCTGTTGGGCCAAATCCTGCCTGAGAACGAACGGAATCAGTTTTCTAAGTTGACCTTGACGGTTTTCGATGCCCGCCTGAAAAAAATCCGCGACGTCCTCGATTTTAAATTGTCCGAAGACGGGGCCAGGAAAGAACTTCTCAGCGGCATTCCTCTTATCGCCGTCACGGGAAGCGGATTTTTCGTCAATTCAGGTCCTTCGGGAAGCGACATCGCGGCCTATGATTTGGACGGGCAACTAATTCGACGAATCCGGGCGCCCTTCCCTGCGGTCAGGGTTCCAGAGGAGGCCAAAAAGGCTCTGTTGGATCGCATTCCCGACAAGCGGGGCTATGAGCCTATTCATGCATTTGTCAAAGAGTTAGAGAAATATCCTCGCTTCCAGGCTCTATTCGCCGATGATAGCGGTCGTCTTTTTGTGGCCGGCACCGAAAAAGATCCGGAGAGCGGGGCTAATATCTGCGACGTCTTCTCGCCGGAAGGCGTCAGGCTTTTTCGAACGGCCCTCGGTTACCATAACTTGCTTCTTTCAGCCTTTCTAAATGAGCCCGCGTTCGACGTCGTCATAAAACAGGAACGCTGCTATTGCCTCCGCGAGAAGGCGGACGGCTTCAAGGAAGTCGTCGTTTACTCGATGATCTGGCGATAACGGATTGCCGCTCCTCGACTTTCTTTTTGGCCGGCCGGATAAAAAGCAGATCGTCGAGATCTTTATATCGACCCAGTGATTTTTTGTTCTTCTCGAGTGCGGCCAAACCGATGATGGGGAGAGTGAAAATTCCACCGGGCGTTTCGACCGTTTCTTCGATACGCCCCGCCCAGGCTTCTTTGAATGTCACGCCGGTGATGGAATTCATCAGATCCACCCGATTGGGCCGGATTCCGAACTGGATTATGGAATTTTTCGTCAATAAGTCGTTTAGATTGGCAACAAACGGGACCGGGCCTTTCCAAAACTCGCTGAGGGCCTGGAATAATCGGCCCGCATTGGCTTTGGTGGATTCATAAAAGAAATCCACATCGCCCGTCAGTCGGGCATGCCCATGGTAGATGACGGCCATACCGCCGACGATGAGATATCGGACTTTATGGACAGCCAGCAGCCGTATCAAATCCCGGGTGTCTTGGGAAAAAACGAATCCCGTCATTTCTTCCTGGCGTGAAAAGCGCGGATGTCGATGGGCCGGCGTCCGTAAATGCGATTTTTTAATTGACGGAAAATATTGAGACGCTGGGAAGGAGTGAGGGCGATCTGTTCCTGGACTTCCGCCTCTTCGGCCTCGGCGAAGCTTCGGAAGACCCGGAATCGTTTTTGCATCGTAAAATCTCGTAACTTGAACTAATTATAGCGGATACGGGCACATTCGGCAACCCGGAGAAAGGGGCGTAGAGCGAGACGTTAAAGTAAGAAAGCGGGTCTCGGGGTGTGCGGGGGAAAACCCGTACGACGACTGAGCGGGCATGGTTTCCCGCTTCTTAGCGGGAAGAGCGAAGGAGGAGTGTCGGAGCGAATTTTCCTCGCAGGGGAAAATGAGCGTGTTTTCCCCCGCACACCCCGAGACCCGCGTCAATCCAGGGCCTTGAGTCCCTCGTCGATGGA
>PMCY01000265.1:7036-7876 GCA_003154255.1 Candidatus Aminicenantota bacterium
GATTCCAGCCCGGCGATGTTGACGATGAGCGCCCGCAGGCTTTCCAGCACGGCCGCGCCCGGGCCTTCCGCGCGGATGAGCGCGGCGACCTTGCGGCTGGGCGGAATAGAGTGGAGCGAGCGCATCTCCCGAATGCTGCGGATGACTTCGCCGATCAGGGCGAAGTCGGCTTCGGCCTGCTCGTCTTCCCAACGCGGATTGGGCGCCGGCCAGGGGGCGGTGATGAGAAGCGCCGAAGTGCGGATCGGCGCGATGAGCCCGCGATTCGGGCACTGTTCGTTCAACCGCTCCCAGAGGACTTCGGTGATAAAGGGTACGAAGGGGTGGAAAAGCCGCAGGACGTGGTCGAAGGCCAGGGCCAGGATGGAGCGGGCGGCGGGGGCCGCGGCCTCGTCCTTCATGCGCGGTTTGATGTATTCGAGGTAGCGGTCGCAGAGGTCGCTCCAGAAGAAATCGCGGGCCGCGCCGACGGCGGCCGAGGGATTGTAGGCCTCGAGCTGGGTCGTCACTTCGCGCACGGTCTTTGATAGCCGCGACAGGATCCAGCGGTCCTCGGGCTCCATCCGGCTCCCGGTGATCGAGGTGAACGGATGCTCGCCCAGGTTCCCGAACATGAAGCGGGCCGCGTTCCACAGCTTGGTGCAGAAGGCCCGGCCGATGTCGAAGCGCTCGCTGATGATCTTGGCCGGGGGGATGTCCTTCATCGTGCCCAGGACGTCGAATTCCTTGCCGGCCTTGGGATCGATGTAGGTGAAGATGGAGCGGCCGTGCTTGGCCGTGGCCAGGTCGACCAGCTCACCGTTGTAGGGCGAGATGGCCTGCACCGGCAGGCGGATGTCC
>PMCY01000058.1 GCA_003154255.1 Candidatus Aminicenantota bacterium
TTCAAGGACTATACCTACAACCAGATCGAGGAGCTGATGACCGGCTACGGCCCCATGGATATTCTCTGGCTGGACGGCGGCTGGGTCCGGCCATACCCCCGGCCCGACCCATCCCTCAAGGGCCTCCTCAAACAGCCCTTCAACCAGGACATAGACATGCCCCGCATCGCCGGCATGGCCCGGAGCCATCAGCCCGGGCTGATCATCGTGGATAGGACAGTGACCGGGAAATATGAAAACTACAGAACGCCCGAACAGGAGGTTCCGGAAAAACCCCTTCCCTATGCCTGGGAGACCTGCATGACCATGGGCGATTCCTGGTCGTATGTTCCCAACGACCGCTACAAATCGACCAACCGGCTCATCCATCTCCTCGTCGACATCGTCTCCAAAGGCGGTAACTTTCTCCTTAATATCGGTCCCAACGCCGAAGGCGAGCTGCCGGCCGGATCGCTGGCCCGGCTGAAGGAGATCGGAGATTGGATGGCCGTCAATTCCGAAGCCATCTACAAGACTCGCCCGATCGCTCCTTATAAAGAGGCCAAGACTTGCTTCACCCTTTTACCGGACGGAACGGTCTACGCCATCTATTTAGCCGAGGAAAACGAGACCCATCCGCCTTCCTCGATCATGTTTTATTCCCATCAACCCAAGGCCTGCGGCCGCATCGAGATGCTGGGAGTTCCCGGCGCTTTGATTTGGGAGGCTGTCGGCACCGGCGTCCTCATCCGTCTTCCGGCCAACGCAGTCCGGAACCCGCCCTGCCNNGCACGCCTGGGCCTTCAAGATTTCCGCCCGGTGAAGGACGAAAGATGTCCGCCCGCCGCCTGATCTGCGTTTCGGCCGGAGTCCTTCTGCTGCTGGCCGGTTTCTTGTGGCCGATACGACCCGCCCGGCCGTTTTCACTCGGAGCGCCGGGCTCTCCTTGGCTTAAGGGTTACGTCCGGACGATCGCCGGCGAGGCCATGGGCTATCATTCGCCCTATCCGGACGCAACCGCCGCCCTCATCGTCCGAGCCACGGAT
This sequence comes from Candidatus Aminicenantota bacterium, assembly GCA_003154255.1. Classification (GTDB taxonomy): domain Bacteria; phylum Acidobacteriota; class Aminicenantia; order Aminicenantales; family UBA4085; genus UBA4085. The sequence goes on from PMCY01000058.1 coordinate 1,026, forward strand.
GGAACAATGGCCATCGAATGGGAGACCGCGCCCGTCCCGGCCGGGTTCGATGCGCCCTTCGCCACATTCGTATGGATGTGCGGGATGGGGACGGGTAAAGGCGCCCATCGGTTCGACATGTCCATCGACGGCCGGCCGGCGTTCGCCTTTCATTCGGGCAAGGACTCCTCGGACCGAGCTTGGATCATTCAAGGGGCCGGAGAGGCCTCTCTGTCCTTCCGAACGACCCTGGTCGACCAGTTCCAGGAGCTATTCGGTTTCATGTTCCTGAAGCTGCCCAAGTCCGCCCTCCGGCCGGGCAAACCCCTGCGCCTGCGGGTCGTGGGAGAAAACGGCGGAAGCCGCGACTGGCACATGGTCTTTCAGTACGACCTGCAGCCGTTTATCCGGACGACGGCCGAACAGGCGCTAATAAAAAAAAGCGGCAAGCTCCTCCAGCTTATCCGGGTTGCCGTCAGCCACGTCGCGCCTCCTGTTTCAGCCATCCTGACGGCCGACGGCGGGGCGTCCGTCGCCGTGGACCTCGAGACCGGGTACAATTCCATCTATATCCCCGTCGAGGCCGTCCGGAAACCGCGCAGCCTGGAGATAAAAGTGATCGTCGCCGGACGCCCGGCCCTTAAAGAGACGGTCTCCCTGCGGCCCGTGTCCAAGCGGACATTCTATTTATTGCCCCATTCGCACAACGACATCGGCTATTCCGATCTGCAGGTCAAGATCGAGAAGGACCAGTGGTCCTACCTGGAGAAGGCCGTCGAGCTGGCCCGCAAAACAGCGGATTATCCCGCCGGGGCGCGCTTCAAATGGAATAGCGAGATCCTCTGGGCGGTGGAATCGTATCTTCGCCAGGCGGCGCCGGCCAAGCGCGAGGCCTTCCTCAACGCCGTCAGGGACGGGCAGATCGGACTGCAAGCCCTTCTGGCCAACATCCTGACCGGAACATGTTCGCCCGACGAGCTGTTCGAATCAACCGCGCTCGCCCGGCGATTGTCCCGTCAGCACGGTCTTACGATCAATACCGCCATGCTCTCGGACATCCCCAGCTATACCTGGAGCCTCGTTCCGGCCTTGGCCCAGACGGGAGTGCGCTACTTCTCCAGCGGCCCCAACTACATGCCCAATCTGAACGACGGCGGAGACCGCATCGGCGGCGCTCTCAAGGCCTGGGGCGACAAGCCGTTCTACTGGGCCTCGCCCTCGGGCCGGGAGAAGATCCTCTTCTGGATGGCCGGCCGGGGCTATTCCTGGTTCCATGGCCTCAACACCGGCAAGCTCAGCGCCGACCGGAAAGAGCCGTTCTTCGATTATTGCGGCGAACTCGANNCCCCCCGACTCCGAGCTGCCCGACGCCGTGCGGCGCTGGAACGAGGAGATCGAATCGCCCAAGCTCGTCATCGCCACGGCCCAGGAAATGTTCGAGGAGTTTGAAAAAAGGTACGGGGCCGTTTTGCCCGTCGTATCCGGCGACTTCACACCATACTGGGAGGACGGCGCAGCGTCCACAGCCCGCGAAACCGCCCTCAACCGGGCCGCCGCGGCCCGCCTGACCCAAGCCGAGACGCTCTGGGCCATGCTCGATCCGGCCGGGTATCCGGCCGCCGACTTCGACGAAGCCTGGCGTCAGGCGCTGATGTGGGACGAGCATACCTGGGGCGCCGCCGACAGTGTCAGCGACCCGGACGGCGAAAACGCCCGGACGCAATGGGCCTATAAACAGGCATTCGCCCTGGAAGCGGACCGGCGGTCACATGAATTGATGCGCGCGGCGCTCGAGCGGCCAAACCCGCCGGACAAGGGCTCCTTCTCCGTTCTCAACACCACCTCCTGGTCCCGCTCGGGCCTGGTCTTGGCGCCGGCCGAAGCGGCCGGCCTGGGCGACCGGGTATCCGACGACTCGGGCAAACCCGTCCTGTCGCAGCGGCTGCTCTCGGGCGGGCTGGCCGTATGGGCCGAAAACATTCCTCCTTTCGGCGGGCGTCGTTTCTTCGTCAGGCCGGGCGGCCCGAGCGCTTCCGGAACGGCGCGGGCGGAGGGATCGCTTTTGGAGAATGAGCGGTTGGCCGTGACCATCGACCCTTCGACGGGTGCTGTGGCCGGCCTGCGCTGGAAGGCGGAGGGAACGGTCGAGCTGGTCGACCGGACCCAGGAACCCGGGCTCGACACCTATTATTATGTGCCCGGAAAGGACCCCCGGACGGCGCTCGGCGTCAAAAACGTCCGCCTCGAGGTCCGCGAACGGGGGCCGCTCACGGCCGTCCTCCGAGCCACGTCCGGCGCGGCGGGCTGCGCCTCGCTTGTCCGCGAGTACCGCCTCACGNNCTCGACCTGGGCTGGGCCTGGGCCCGGCCGGAAACCGATCAGATCGCCGGCTCCTGCAAAGACTTCTTCGGGCTGCAGAATTCGGCCGATCTTTCCAACGGCCGCTACGGCCTGACCTGGGTGTCCCTGGACGCCCCGCTGATGGAGATCGGGACGGCCACTGACGAAACGCCCGGTCCCAAGGGTGTCCGCGTCTGGAAGACGTTCGCGCCCAGGAGCCAACGCCTTTTCTCGTATCCCCTCAACAACTACTGGCACACCAATTACAAGGCCGACCAGGACGGCTTGATCACGCTCCGTTACGTCGTGCAACCCCACGAGGGAAGCGATCTCGGAGCGGCCAAGCGGATCGGTCTGGAGGCCGAACGGCCTCTCCTGGCGGCGCCCGCCGCCGCCGGCCTGCGCGGCGCGGACCCCATCCTGCGGGTCGGATCGCCGGATATCGTTGTCACGTCTCTTCGCCCCAGCCGAGACGGGAAGGCCTTCATGGCCCGCCTCTATAACGCCTCGCTGCGGGCCGAGCGGACGACGATCGCCGGACGGAGCGGAACGACGCTTCGGCTCAGCGATCCGGTTGAACGCCCGGGGGCGGCCGTCGGCGGACCGCTTCTCTTCGCCCCGGCCGAAATCATCACCCTCCGCATAGAAAAAAGGGATTGAAATAGCGGCCCGAAGCGGATAAAATTCGGGCATCCGCTGCGGCAGACAATGAAGTCTTTGAGACGTTAGGAAGGAGCGAGGCCATGAAAACCGTGAAGGATCTTCTGCAGGACAAGTCCTCCAACGTCTGGTCCATTCCGCCCAAGGCCAAGGTCTTCGATGCCCTCAAATTCATGAGCGAGAAGCAAATCGGCGCCCTTATGGTTCAGGACGAAAAAGGCCAGACGGCCGGGATCATGAGCGAGCGGGATTACGCCCGCAAAGTCATCCTCCTGGGCAAGACATCCAAGGAGACGGCCGTCGAAGAGATCATGACGCCCATCGATCAAATGTTCTATATCAAACCGGAAAACACGGTCGAAGAGTGCATGGTCCTCATGACCGTCAAGCATATCCGCCACCTGCCCGTCTGCCACGAAGGCAAACTCCTCGGGCTCATCTCCATCGGCGATGCGGTCAAGTCCATCATCTCCGAAAAGGACGAGCTCATCGAACAGCTGAGCAATTATATCGCCGGGAAATATATGTAAGCGGCGTCCTTCCGCCCGCTCCTCCTTGACCCGGGGGGCAAAAAACACTATTTTTCCTCCGTTCACCCTGCCCATCGGATCGGAGGAACTCCATGAACGCAACCCGTCGCAAGCTCGCCGTCCTCGGCCTGGCCATCCTGGTGACGGCCGCGGCCGCCACTCCCCAGAAGATCCACGAGGAATA
>PMCY01000329.1 GCA_003154255.1 Candidatus Aminicenantota bacterium
TGAGGCGCCCGGGCCGCGCCGGCCGAGCGTTCATCGATTCTTTTCGTGGCCGACCAGGTCCGGCCGTTCCAAACGGAATAGTCGGCGCCGTAAGATGCGCCATCATATCCGGACCAGAGAAGCCAGATCCGGCCCGATCCGTCGGCGGCCGGTTCCGCGTCCAGGCAGGGATAATTCGCCCGTCCGCCCGCTTTCCGGGCTTCCGTCCAACCCGTCCCATCGAAGGTCGAGAAATAGACGCCCCGGTCGCCGCGCCAAGCGCCCGCCCAAAATACCCAGATCCGACCCCTGTCATCGGCCAGAATCCGGGGACGGGCTACGACCAATCCATTTCCGAAGGCGATCGTCCAGGTGCGGCCGCCTAATGCCTCGGAGGCGCAAATGCGCTCCTCGCCGCTCTTTCCGGACGCCCAGGCGACCCAAGGGGATCCGGCGGCGTCAAAAGCAAGGTCGGGGGCCCGATTGAACCGGGAGTCCTGCTTTAAAGAACCGTTGAAATCGGGTGCGCCGTCTTTGAGGCGGGATAACATGATCCGGCTTTGATGAGCGGACCATCCTTCACCGAACACCCACAACCGTCCCAAGCGGTCCTCCGCCAGGGCGGGAAAGTAGAAGGAACGGCCGAGCTCGGGGAGCGCTTGTTCGGAAACGGCGCCCGCTCCGTCGATTTTCTTTAGATGAATCAGACCGTCGGAAGCTCTGTATAAATACGCGGTCGTCCCGTCCCGGCGAGCCACCGGCTTGGAGAACTGCCCGGCCGGGGAGGAAGGTTCGAAACCGCTCGCGGCGACGGCCAGAAAAAAAGCGGCGGCGACGGCAATAATTCCCTGAACGATTCCTTTTCCGTTCATAACAACGACTTATATAGCATATCCTTTCCGTTTTCTCAAACGGCCTGCCCTGCAACCAGGGCCGCTTTGATCGCGTTATAAGAATTGGGGATAATATGAGCTCAGTATTAACACGAAGATATATCAAAATTCTTATTAAGTTGACTTGGCAAAACAATCACGCTATCATTTTTGCTTAAACCCATCCAAGGAGATTTAAATGAAGAGATTTTCCATCGTGGCCGCCCTTCTATTTGTGGCGGCGGCGGGTTCTATTTTTGCCCAGAACATCGGCAATCAGGCCATCGTCGCGCAGGGAGACAACCGAGTCCGCTGGACGCAATGCGCCTTCACGCCCGACGGCATTCTGCACGTGGTTTATGGCACGGCCGACTCTTATGCTTCGGGCAACTGCGTCTGGTTCGTCACTTATGATGGAACCACGGCGACCACGCCTTTTAACGTAACGGATGACCCGAGGGCGACGGCCATGCGGCCCACGATTTGCACCAACTCCCAAGGCAAAATCTGCGTGGCCTGGGGGGACGGCAGCATGAGCCGCATTTATTGCCGTGTTTACGATCCAACGGCCAAAGCCTGGGGAGCCATCGAGATGATTTCCGAAGGCTACGGTTGGTTCGAGCCCTTCTGCGCCATGGACGACGAGGGCAACATCTATTGCGTCTTCTATCATGAGTACTCCAGCGGCTGGATGACCAATGCCAAAATCGACGGGGTCTGGGAAGGCACCCGCATGATCGGCTACGGCCGGGGCAAGCAGGGCCATATCGTCGCCGCGCCCAATGGCGTCATCTGGACCGCTTGGCGGGAAAAGGGCCCGACCGGGTATTCGATGTACTACAGCAAGCGTACGAAGACCACGGATTGGACCGATCCGAAGTTCGTCCGCCTGGCCGGCGAACCCTCCCATCCGCATCTGGCCGTAGGCTCGGACAGCATCCCCTATCTGACCTCCGGCGAGATCACGACCGCGGATGAACACTTCCAGGAAATCTGGATCATGTACCTGAACGAGACCACCAATCCGCTCCAGCATCCCGCCCTGAACATCATGCAGCACTATCCGGTCATCGCGGTCGATGCCTATGGCAACCTGCACCTGGCCATCCAGCGCGGCGGCGGCGACTACGGCGACGGCATCCAGTACACCAACAATATCGGCGGCCAGTGGAAGAACGTCCAGTATCTGCCCGCGGCGATCCCGAAGGTCTCGGGCATCTCCGCGGATCCCTTCGGCAACGTCGCCCTCGCCTATGCCAGCGTGAATATGAACGCCGGCACGTCCGATATCATCGTCAATACCCTCAATCCGATCCAACCCATGTTTTTTGAGCCCCCCGTCAACCTGGGCATCGCCATTTCCATGTCCAGCGTCCGCAAGACGCCCGGGATCACCTACAACCTGACCTGGGCGGCCAATCCCGCAAATACCGACCGCTACCTGAGGGGCTATAAGATCTACTCCAAGGAAGGGGACGGCCAGTGGACGGCCTTGACCGAGGTATCGACGGTCACGAAATCGGCCTCCTTCACCTTCACGGANNTATAAATTTTGAAACGCGGAACGTTCAGGGCGGCCCTTCTATTTCTGGGGGCCGCCCTTTTTCTTTCCGCCCCCCGGTCCGCCCCCGCCCAGACCAACCTCTCCCATACCTCTTCGGCATCCTGGTATCCGCGCATCCGCGTGGATTCCCATGACAATCTTCATGTCGTCTGGAACGANNTGTTACTCCATCACCCTGATGCTCTGCGGGATCGATGTTGATGCCTCCGACCGCGTTTACGCCATCTGGGGGGACGGAGGCGCGGTCAATCTCCGCACCCAGACCGGCGGAGTCTGGGGCGGCATCGTAACCGTCGGGAGCGGCTCGGCCCCGGACCAGGCTCGTGTGGCCAGCGATCCCGCGGGTAATCTTTATACGGCCTGGTTCACCCAGGACGGCGCGGTCTGGTCGCGGTGCCGGGTCAATGGAACGTGGGAATCTCCCCTTCGGCTCAGCACGGCAAACCAGCGCTCGAAATTCCCGGAGATCTCGGTCAGCCAGAGCTATGTCGGATGCTGTTGGATCGCCAAGTTCGGCGACATCTATAAAGGCGTCTATGTGATCCGCTCGAAGTCGCTCAATTCGGGCTGGACGTCGCCCAGCCAGATCGCCCCGAATAGCGGCTCCGATGAACAGGAGCACCCGGTCGTCGAGTTCCTGGCCAACGACACGCCCCATGTCATCTACACCACCCCCTATGGCCCCGACCGCATCGTCTACCATTCCAAATGGATGGGCAGCGGTTTCGGCCCGCGAGAGGCCATCTCCTACCAGACGCTGATCCACTTCCCCGCCCTGGCCGGCCGCGGCGGTAACACGCTGTACACGTGCTGGCAAACCGGCGGCTACGGCAACGGCCAGAACGTCACGTACAACATCCTCCGCAGCACCGGATGGTCCGGACAGCTGGTGGTTCCCGACACGCGAGGCGCCACGTATCCGGATTTCGCCGTCGATTCGACGGGAACCATGCATTTCGTTTGGGATTCGGGCGGAGAAATCTATTATTTGGCCGCCTCCGGCGAAGGCGGCGGCGGAAATAATCCGAACCTGCCGCCCACGTCCAGCTTCAANNGGGCGGATCGTTTCCTACGATTGGGTCTTCGGCGACGGCGAGACGGCCGTCGGGCGGACGGTCAACCACACCTTCCAGAAGAAAGGGGTTTACCAGGTCCAGCTCACGGTCGTCGACGACCAGGGGGCCACGGGCAGTTCGGTCCAACCCGTCGAGGTTCTGGGCCTGTTCTCTCCGCTCAACGTGACCTGGAAGTCGTTTACGGACGAAAGCCTGTTCATGAGCCGGACGGTGACCGACATCACCTGGGCGGCCAACCCGGCCAATGACGCGATCGCGGCCATCGTCCGATACCGCATCTACCGCAAAGACCCCAGCGATGACGACGCCGTCTACAACGCCTATGCCGAAGTGGACGCCAACACCTTCGTATACCAGGACCGCAAGGTGAGCGCGCCGAACCAGTATGTCTATGCCGTGTCGGCCATCGACGGGCAGGGCCACGAAAGCCCTCTGGGCGGGGCGCCGAACAATACGGCCGGCGAACTGGATGCCAAGGCCAAAATACGGATTCGCAAAGCCTTGGCCGAGAAGCCGATCCTCTACTGACGGCCGTTTAAATCTTCAGCCGGAGCAAAAGCGACAGGCCGAACTCCGTCCCGCCGAGATCGGCTTCGAAATCGGCCGCGGAGACGACGGCCTTGTTCCAGCGGGCATAGACTTCCAGGGCCGCCCAGGGGAACGAGGGGATCTGCAGCAGAAGCCCGCCGCCGAGATAAAACCCACCCTGCGTTTCTTCCGTTTCCTGGAGCTTGCTCTGCTCGTGGTAGGCGATGGAAACCAATCCCGCCTCGACCCATAAGCCGAGGACTTTGGGTTGGAGATGGATCTCCAGCCCGGCCCGGAACGGCTTAAGCGAGAGAGAGGTCTTGGTCGCCGTGACCGTCGAGACGCCCGTCCGGCTGAAGCCTTCCAGCCCGACTTTCAAAGCCAGGGAGAAATCGCCGGATTGATAAAAATGCCAGCCGGCCTGAACGCCGAGGTTCGGGCCGCTCCGGCCATAGACTTCCCTGAAAACGGCGTCTGTTGGGAGATATCGGCCGGAGACGAGGCCGAAAAAGAGATTGGGGGATACTTCTTCATCCTGAGCGCGCAGGGCTGAGGGGAAAAACAAGGCCGCGGCGAGAAGAACTGAGAAAAAAACCGCCTCCCGCCGTTTCTTCATATGTATGCCGCTCCGCATCGGCGTTTATAGCATAGACGGGGTTTGGAGGGAAGAGAGTGAAAAGCGACGTCGGATTGACTTTTTGCTCATTGGCCCATATAAAGCATTCCAGGAGCCGTCCGATGAAAATTCGGGTTTCCCTCGGGGGGATGGTTTTCGGAATCATTTCTTGTCTGATTTTTGTGGGGGACGGCTCGCGGCAGCTAAATTCCGATCCCTATGAAAGATGTCTGGCGGAAGCGGAGCGGGCCGCACATGATGGGCGCTTCGAATCGGCCGGCGCGCTTTTTCAGCGAGCTTTTCTGCAGGCTCAAACAAAGGGGGATCTCGAGAATCAGGCGAATTGTTTGATCCGATCAGCCATTATGGCTTGGAACCTCGGCAAGATGGCGGATGCGACCAGTCGATTCGAAGAAGCGAAGAAATTGCTTTTGGTTGGGGAGGGAGCCCGGCGCGCTTTTTGTGAGGTCGCCTTGCGGATCTCTTATCAATATCAACAAGCTAAAATCCGACGGGATTCCTCTGATTTCGACCAGGCCATTGAATTATTTCTGTCGGCCGTACAGCTTTCCCGCTCGATTGGAAGTTCGGAGCTTGAAGTCAAATGTTTGCGCCAACTGAGCATCTGTTATTGGGAAAAAAACGAGTTAGAGAAATATTTCGAGCTCAATAACGCTGCACGCGAGATCGCACACAAACTTTCCCACCGTCGTGAGGAGGGAATTTGTCTTAATAATTTGGG
>PMCY01000358.1 GCA_003154255.1 Candidatus Aminicenantota bacterium
CCCGGCGCTGGGACGAGGAGCTGACGGGGATGTTCGGAGTCCCGCCGTCCATTCTGCCCGAGGTCCGGCCGTCCGCGGGCGATTTCGGCCGGACGGTCCGGATCGGGGAGCTGCCGGCGGGCATTCCGATCACGGGCATGGCCGGAGATCAGCAGGCCGCCCTGTTCGGCCAGGCCGGCTTCAGCCCCGGATCCATCAAGAACACTTATGGGACGGGCTGCTTCATCCTCCTGAATACCGGCCGCAAGCGCGTCGAATCCCGTCATGGACTCATTACGACCCTGGCCTGCGGGCCGCAGGGCCGGACGGTTTACGCCCTGGAGGGTTCGGTGTTCGTGGCCGGCGCCGCGGTCCAATGGCTGCGCGACCAGCTCGGGATTATCAAAACGGCCGCCGAATCCGAGGCCCTGGCCGAGACCGTCGAAGACAGCGCCGGCGTTTATTTCGTGCCGGCCTTCGTCGGATTGGGCGCTCCTTATTGGGACGCCGAGGCCCGGGGCACGATTGTCGGCCTGACCCGCGGCGCGGGCCGCCCGCATCTCGTCCGGGCCGCGCTGGAAGCCATGGCTTATTCGACCCGTGACGTGCTGGACACCATGGCCCGCGACTCGGGCCTGCGCATCCGCGAGCTGCGCGTGGACGGCGGCGGCACGGCCAACAACTTCCTCTGCCGCTTCCAGGCCGACATTCTGGGCATTCCGATTCTGCGGCCGAAGACGATCGAAACGACGTGCCTCGGCGCGGCCTACCTGGCCGGGCTGGGCGCGGGATTCTGGAAAAACACGACTGAGATCGAGCGATTTTGGGCCGTCGACAGGACATTCGCCCCGGTCCTCAAACGGGCCCGGGCCGAGTCGCTTTATGCCGGCTGGCGGGAAGCCGTTCGGCGGACCCTGTCGCCGGGCCGAACCTAGCGCCGAATCCGCAGGCCGGAGATCACGAGCCGGCCTTCGCCGAGGTCCCCCTCCACGAGTTCGGATACGATGCTGTCCGAAAGTCCGATTTTGACCGGCACGGCGATCGGCCGCCCTTGGGGCGACAGGATCCAGACCCGGTCCTTCTGCCGCGGGGCGGGGTTGGCCGCCTCGGTTTTCCCGACGGAGGAGGCGGCCGGGACGAAGCGCAGGGCGCCGTTGGGGACCCGCAGCACATTCTTGGCCTNNGTGACCACGTTCTGATCCGTGTCGGCGCCCTGGCGGACCTCGACGACCCGTCCCTGGAACGCTTCGCCGGGGAAGGCGTCGACCTGGAAGACCACTTTTTCCGGGTTCTTGACCCGGCCGATGTCGGCCTCGTCGACGGCGCATTCCAGCCTCAGGCGGCTGATGTCGTCGGCGACCTTGAACAGCACCGGGGCGTCCATCCGCGCGGCCAGGGTTTGTCCCTCGCTGACCAGCCGGGATACCACGATGCCGTCCATCGGCGAGACGATCTCGGTATGAGCCAGGTCGATCCGGCTCGACTGGAGATCGTCCTTGGCCTGGCGCAGGTCCGACGCGGACGTCTTGATCATCTCCTTGGCCGCGGCGAGGCTTTCCTCGGCCGCTTCCTTCTCTTCCTTGGAGATCAAATTCTTGGAGAAAAGATCGCTTTGGCGGTCGTATTTCTTCACGGCCAGATCAAGGTTGACCTTGGCCTGTTCGAAATTGGCCTCGGCGATCTTGACCTCGGCGTCGTTCTGCTCGACGGCATCTTTATAAACGGCCGGATCCAGCCTGGCCAGAAGCTGGCCCTTTTTGACGAGAGTGTTGAAATCGGCATACAGCTTGACGATTTTGCCGGAGACCGAGCTGCCCACGTCGACCTGGTTGACGGGCGTCAACGTGCCGCTCGTGACGATCTGGGCGTCGATGTCGCCGCGGGTGACGGACTCGGTCAGATAAAGGGACTCCGTCCCCGCCCGCCGCGGGAGGAGGAGGAAAACTACGGCGGCCGCCGCCACAATGAGAACGGCCGTCAGAATAGCCGATTTCTTCTTCATTGACATGAGTGCCTCCCCCAAGACGATTCTTTTTATTAGACGAAGAAGGAGGGCGATCCTTTGCGGCGAGCGGGCGGACCGGATTCCGCGCCGCGGGTTGTAATCGGCCGCCGTCTCGGGTATAAAATGAGATCCATCCGATGAAGATTCGCCGAGTGGATGTCAGGAAAAAGCGCGATGTCCGCCGCTTCATCGATTTCCCCTTCCAGCTCTACGCCCAGGATGACCGCTGGTCGCCTCCCCTGAGGTCCGGAGTGCGCCTGACCCTGGACCGCCGAAGGCATCCTTTCTACGCCCATTCGGACGCGGCCTTCTTCCTGGCCGAACAAAACGGCCGGACGCTGGCGCGGGTGGCCGTTCTCGACAACCGCCGCTACAACGATCATACCGGGCGCAACGCCGCCTTCTTCACTTATTTCGACAGCCTCGACGACGGCGACGCGGCCCGCGGAGTCCTGAATGCGGCCGCCGGATGGGCGGAGGAGCGCGGGCGGACGATCCTCCTCGGCCCCAAGGGGTTCGTCCGCTCGGACGCGCCGGGCCTGCTGGTCGAGGGCTTCGAATATGAAGCCGCCCTGGCCATGCCTTATAACTACGAGTATTATCCGCGGCTCCTGGAAGCCGCGGGGTTCGTCAAGGAAGTCGATTATCTCTCCGGCTATCTGACCAAGGGCTATGAGCTGCCCGACCGGTTGGTGCGGCTGGTGGACGCCATCAAAAAGCGTTACGGATTTCAAGCCCGGGCGCTGCGCTCCAAGCGTGAGCTCCGCCGCTGGATCCCGGCCCTGCAGAAGATCAATAACGAAGCCTTCACCCATGTTTGGGGATACTATCCCATCGACGAGGCCGAGGCCGGGATGATCGCCCGCCAGCTCCTGACCATCGCCAACCCCAGGCTCCTCAAGATTGTGACCAAGGGCGAGGAGATCGCCGGGTTCCTGTTCATCTTCCCCGACATTTCCGCCGCCCTGCGGAAAACCCGGGGGAGGCTCTTCCCCTTGGGGTGGATCACCATTCTGCGAGCCCTCAAAACGACGACCCGGATGAGCGGGAACGGCGTCGGACTCCTCCCCCAACACCAGGGCAAGGGGGCCAGCGCCCTGCTCTATGCGGAGATTGCGGCGACTCTGACCTCGGCCGGGGCGACCCATTGCGACGTGGCCCAGGCCCTGGAATCCAATATCAAAAGCCTGGGCGACATGAACATGCTCGGTGTCGTCTGGCACAAGCGCCACCGGGTCTATCGACGGACGGTCGCCGGCCCGGATGCCGGAGAAAGGTAACATGCCGCAAAAGGCGACCGGACGGCTGCCCCGGCTGACCAAGATCATCTACGGCTCCGGCGACTGGGGCCTGGCCACCTTCAACACCCTGCGGCAGATCTTCTATGCCATCTTCCTGACGGACGTCGTCGGCCTGGAGCCTCGCCTGGCCTCGTTCGCGGCCTTCGTCGGCGTGATGTGGGACGCGATCAACGACCCGCTGGTCGGCGTCATCAGCGACAAAACGCACAGCCGTTGGGGCCGGCGCCGGCCGTTCCTGCTGATTTTCGCCGTTCCCTATGGACTGGCCTTTCTCATCCTGTGGTGGGCGCCCCCCAT
>PMCY01000086.1 GCA_003154255.1 Candidatus Aminicenantota bacterium
TACGCGGGCGCGGACGGCAATCCCCCTTACCCCAAGCTTCCCGCCGGTCCGAAAGCGACGCTCTGGGACGAATGGCTGTCGGGCCTTTTGCTTTGGCCGGCCATCGAAACGAACGGCGTCCACTCCCGCATGGTCGAGCGCTGGAAACGCAAGCTGAGCACCCGGCGGATGGACGCCGACGGATATGTCGACACCGACCAGGGCGTTTACTTTGCCCATTCGCTGGGCTGGCCGTTCCCGGTATGGTCGGACGGAAAGGGCGGGCAGGGCTGGCATTTCTCCTTTAAAGACACGCCCGGCTGGTATCGGCCGAACGGCGGAAAAACCGTCGGTCCGGAAGGTTGGATGATTCAAGGGGGACAGGATCGGGGAAGGGACGACGGCGGNNTTGGGCTGCCGCCCATCTCGGCCCCGCCCGGCCGAGGCTTCAATGGGCGACCCTCGAGCATCCGGAATTCGGGCCGGATCGGATCATCTCTTTCGCCCCGCCGGAGAGCAACGGGCTCGCCAGCTCTATCATCCCCGTGTATAAGCATCCCCTCTGGAAAGGGCGGATTACGCGGCTTCGAATCGGGTTCGGCAACGAGAAACCCGGCGCGGACATTCGGATTCAGGCGTTTTTCAGCGCTTACGATACCCGCCATAACATCAACAATATGAATTTCGCGCGCGGCAGCGCGACCTGTTTCTGGATCACGGGGGACGTGGATTATCTGCGCCGAAATATCGACCGGATCCGGACGGCCCTGAAGTATGCCGTCGACGAACACCACGTTCGAACCGAAAAAATCGTCCTGACCACCTGGCCCGGGCACGATGGGTTGGGGAGCGTGAAGATCGACGCGGACGGAAAGCGATCGATCCGTGAAGGACACGGGCTCAGCGACAACTGGTGGGATATCCTGCCCTTCGGCTATAAGGATTTTTACGCCACGGTCCACCTTTACGACGCCCTTTTGAGCATCGCCCGGCTCGAAGAGGATATCCGCGCTCATCCCGAATGGAAAGTTGCCGGAGAATGTCCGCCCCTGGATCCCGCGGACCTGCGCCATCTGGCCGCCGAGATCCGCGCGCGCGGAAATGAGGTTTTCTGGAATCCCGCGACCGGACGGTTCGTCGCCTGCATCGACAGCGAAGGGCAGGCGCATGATTACGGATTCGTTTCGCCGAATCTCGAATCCGTATATTTCGACTTCGCCACGCCCGGGCATGCCCGCTCCATTCTCGATTGGGTCTCCGGCGCCCGACTGGTGGATGGGGATACCGCCCGGGGCGGAGAGATCTACCGCTGGATCTTCGCTCCGCTCACGACGACCCGTCACAATCCGGATTGGTGGTCGTGGCCGAATCAGGGCGGCGGGGCCTGGGGAAGCGGCGTCCAGGACGGCGGCTGTGTCCTCGGCTATTCCTATTACGATCTTATGGCCCGGCTGAAGATTCTGGGACCGGACAATGCCTGGGCCCGTTTGAAGGCCATCCTCGGCTGGTTCATCGACGTCCAGGCCGCCGGCGGTTATAAGGAATACTATGCCCGGAGAGGCGGCAGTTTGCAGGGCGGAAACGTGGGGGGAAACCTGGGCCTGACCCAGGAATTCTGGGAAAGCGCCATGGTCTCCCAAATCATGCTCAACGGCTTTATGGGCTACAAACCCGAAGCAGACGGCTTCGCCCTCCGTCCGGCTTTGCCGCGGGAGTGGCCTGAATTGACCATCGATCGCATTTCTCTTCACGGCCGGACGATGACTTTGACGGCCGCCCCGGATCAAATTTCCGTTACGGGATTAGGCGGTCCGGATCGCCCCTGGCGCATACGCCTGCCGGGGCGATTCCGGATTGTCGAATATATCCAAGCCGGCCAGGTCTTTAAAACGGATAGCGCGGAGTCTTCCCCGGGGAATGAGGCGATTTTTGAGGTCGATGGGCGGGCCGCCGAGATTATCCGTTTTAAAGTGGACGCGGAAACTAAAAAAGATTATTAAAGAGGGACGGATTGAAGGAGTTTGACCATGGCGAAAATAAACCGGCGTGAATTCCTGGCCGCCGCGGGCGGCGCATCGATCCTCGCTGCCACGATCCCGTCAACCGCGGGATCATTCCGTCCGGGGTCAATTTCCGGATCCGGGGAAAAAGGCGCCCAGCGGCTGAGCTTGGAAAAACTTCAAGCCTGGGAATCCTGGAGATATGGGATGTTCATCCATTTCGGCATGAGCACTTTCGTCAACAACGAGCTCCCGGACGGTCTGGCCCCGGCTTCGACTTATAATCCGGATAAGCTGGATGTCGATTCCTGGATCCAGATTGCCCGGGACGCCGGCATGACCTACGCTGTCTTGACGACGAAACACGTGGCCGGCCATTGCCTCTGGCCGACGAAGTTCACCGATTACAGCGTAACGAAAAGTGGAAACACGGCCGACGCGGTTGAGGCCTTCGTCAAAGCCTGCGCCAAGCACGGCGTTAAGCCGGGCTTTTATTATTGCTCCTGGGACAATCACAACCGGTTCGGAAGCCGGACGCCGTCGGATAAGCCTGGATTCGCCGCGGCCTATACGACGTCGGTCTATCAGACCTTCCAGACCAATCAGATCACCGAGCTCCTGACCCAGTATGGACCGATCGCCGAGATGTGGGTGGACATCCCCGGTGTCCTGGGCCGCGGGTACCGCACCTATCTCTATCGGCATATCATGGAAAAGCAGCCCGATTGCGTCATCATGATGAACACCGGCTTTTACGACAAGGACCGCTTCGACATCGACTACGCCTGGCCGTCGGACATCATCGCCATCGAACGCGGGCTGCCCGCCGGAGGAGTGTTTTCGAAGTGGCGGNNCGGGCAGTTGACCCGCTGCCTGGAAAACCGGATCAACCTGCTTTTGGACGTGCCTCCGGACAAACATGGCCTGATCCCGGCCGCATCGCGGGACGCGCTCCTCCGCCTGCGCCGGAACGCGAAATTGTAAGCGGGTCGCAGGGGGAAGCGGATTTCGGCGCGTCTTACCACATCACGCGGTATTTGTTTCTCCAGATCCGGCCGCGGTTGGCCGGGTCGATTTTATCCGTGCGGTCCGCGTATTTGTAGGAATAGATCGACTCGGAATCGAAGCCCGGGCTTCCGGCCGGGTAGTCGATGGTTCCGAAAAGATGTCCCAGCTCATGGAGCAGCTGGAAATCGTCGCCGACGATGACGCAATTCCCCATATAATGGGCGATTCCGACATCCACCCAATGGGCGGCCCGCCCGCTCTCCTCGTCCTTGCCCGTCATGAGGACGAGGATCTGGGCGCTCTGCCGGTCGATTTTCTTTTCGGCGTAGATAAGCATGGCGGAATAATCCCGCAGCTCTTCGGGCCGGTCCCATCCGCTGAGGCCCAGGATGATGAAGTGGATGTCGAATTCCTCGGCAAAGCGTTCGTCCACGGAATCCATGAGCGCGGGGATATGGGTTTTCCAATCGGGATGGATCCGGCGGTAATCCTGGTCGGCTTCGATACGGACGTACAAATGGACGGGCCCGGAAGGGGGGAAGACGGACTGCCAGGTGTTGCGGATGATAAAATTGACGGCCCGCTTGGTGTAGTACAGGTGCCCGCGGAGATAGTAATCCGTGCCGGCGAAGCTGGCGGCGAAGATCAGCACCATGGCCAGGATGATCGTACGAACGCGTTTGAACGAAAATATCATGGCCGTCCGCCGCGTCTACCCTGCCTCCGGAGGAGGGGGGCCCAGGCGGAATTTTTCGGCGTCGCGGTGCAAGTCGTCCAGTCGTTTCATCACCTCATCGACGACCCGCTGCTTTTTGTCTTCCCGAAAACCGGCCTCGACTTTGACGGCGGCCCGGAATTCCCGGCAGCCGATGACCGGGCTCACGGTCATGACGAGCCTGTCGCGGGCGATGAGGTCCTCGCTCATTTCCCCGGCGGGGTTGATCCGCAGAACGTTGCCGTTGATGGAGATGAAAACCATGGCGTCAAAAGTTTTTATGTAGGAATCGATCTCCCGCACGCCGCGCTTGCTGCCCGAGTCCCAGGGGCGGAAGCGGGTGCCGGCGGGGTAAACCAGCACCATCTTCCCTTGGGCTTTGACGCGGGCCAGCGCCTTCATGGCGGCGCGGTTGATGCTGTTGCTTTTCAGGACTTCCTGAACGAGATCGTGGGGTTCCTTGATCTTGCTGCGGATGATTTCGAGATAGCGCCGCGGGTAGATGACGATCCTGGTGTAGGCTTCGGTCAGAACGCGAATCAGCAGGTTTTCCTCGTGGAGCTTGATGCCGGCCATGGCCACGATGGCTTCCGACGCCGCGCGGCCTTCCTCCTCGAGCCGGGAAAGAAAATAAATCAAGGCCGGCAGATCGGCATTGCTGTAATGTTCGGAGAGGATCAGGACCGCTCGGCCTTCCCGGGCCAGCCGATGCAGCTTGAAAAGGTGGGAGGCGTTGCGGAGGCCGCTTCCCTCGGCCAGGTTTTCCTGAAGGATGGGATCGATCAAGGCGCGGATGGCCAGATTTCCTTCTTGAAAAACATGGCCCTTGTCGATGTCCGGATATCCCCGGGACAGGCCGATCATCCGCCCGATCGTCTCCTTATATCGAGCGCTGATCGGCTCCATTGAGGGGTCTTGCTCTTTCATGGATCGTTACTATAAACACAGGCCTCGGCCCGCTGTCAAATGACTTTCGATGAAACGGCCCCCTGCGGGAAGGACCCTCCGTTGCGGTTCGGGCCGGATTCCCGCCACTATCCTGGGTTCAAGCCGCTCGGGGCTTCTTGCGCCTCAGGGCAGTGAAGACGATGGCAAAAATGACGATCAGGGCGGCCGGAAGGACGGCCGTATAACGAAGAATTTCGTGTCCGGTCGCGCCGCTGTCGGTCAGCCAGCCCGAAAGGGGCAGGAAGATGGAGGTCGACAGCATCCCCGCTCCGCCGAAAATCGACAATCCCAAAGCGCCGCTTTCCGGAATGTTCTCCGAGACGAAACCCAGCATCGTCGGCCAGAAAAAACAGATGCCGACGGCAAAGACGGCGGCGGCCAGGAAGGAAGGGACCGCTCCGTTCAGATAGCTCATCAGGAGCAATCCGAAGGTGCTGACGATGGCCGAGAAGAACAACATGCCGGTGGTATTGAGCCGCTGAATGATCGGACCGGCAAATCCGCGGCCGATGGCCATGATCCCGTTGATAAAGGCCAGGACCAGGATCGGAGCGGTTCCCGTCCCTTCCAGAAGGGAGCTGATCCGTTGTCCCGTCGTCAATTCGGTGGCCGCGCTGAGGAGCATGCAGAACAGCATGATCAGGAATAGAGGGCGGACGATGGCTTTCCACATGTCTTTATAAGACACGCCCATCTCCACCCGCTCCGTTTTGGGAAAGCTTTGTCCTCCCATCAGGGCCCCGTAAATCCCCAGCGGGACAATGAGCGTCCCGACAAGAATCATCCAGTTAAGCTTGAGCGTGTCCATGACCAGATAGGCGACGACGCTTCCGATCACGATTCCTCCCGGGAACCAGACGTGGAACCGGTTCAACATCTTGGTTTTCGCTTCGGGGAAAATCGTGGCCACCAGGGGGTTGCACCCGGCCTCGACGGAGCCATTGCCGACGCCGATGAACAGGGTCCCGGAGAAGAGCATCCAAAAATTATGGGAAAAGATGGTCAAGACGATCCCGACCAGGTGCAGGAGAAAAGCGATACGGACAAATCGCTTCATCCCGATCACGTCGACCAGGGGTCCGCCGATGAACTGGGCCAGGGTGAATCCCCAAAAAGCCGGGGCCATGGCCAGGGCGATGCTCTTGGCGTTGAGGCCGAATTGGATGCCCCAGACCTTCTCCAGCCGGGCCCGGATGGCGAACGTCATGGCCGTNNAATCATATTTATTTCCTTTGGCGCGGTGAAGACTCTCGATCCGGCATGGCGGTAATATACTTTTGGCCTCTCGGCCTTGTCAATTGCGCTTAAAAAGGCAACGGGTATGGATTTCCAAGCCAAGCCGATATGCCATCATGCCCATTCGCCCCCTGAGGGGGAAATCTATTAGCATTCGCCCGGCATTCTCGATTGGGCCCCTGGGGCGAAAACTCGTCCGGTCCCGTCAAGCTTCGAAGTGAAGGGCGTCGATCGGCTCCAGGCGTGACGCTTTGAACGCCGGGTAGTAGCCGAAAAAAACACCGATGCCGACCGAGAAACCGAAAGCCAACAGGACGGCGTCCGGGGTCAAACGCACCGGCCAGCCGACGGTTTTTTCGATTACCAGCGCGGCCCCGGCCCCCAGCAGGATCCCGAAAAGGCCCCCGGCCAGGCTGACGATGATGCCTTCCCACAGGAATTGCTGCAGTATGTCGAAACCCTTCGCTCCGACCGACATGCGGATCCCGATTTCATGGGTCCGCTCCGTCACGGACACCAGCATAATGTTCATGATGCCGACGCCACCGACGAGCAGCGAAATGGAGGCGATGGTGGCCAGGAGCATTTCCATGGTTTTCACCGATGCCGCGACAGCTTCGGCGATTTCAATCGGATGGCGCAGATTGAAGTCATCATCGCGCCCGGGCATGATTCCATGGCGTTCCCGAAGAAGCGCCGTGATTTGTTTCTCCGCTTCCGCCAACGCTTCCGCCGATGTGGCCGAGCACTGGATATCATCCAGCCAGGGCTGGCCCATGATTTTTTTCTGGACCGTCGTATAGGGCATGAGAAACGTGTCGTCCTGATCGCCTCCCGTGATCGAAGCTCCATGGGGGGCGAGCACGCCGAGCACCCGGACCGGCAGGTTTTTCACCCGTATGATTTGGTCGATGGGGTCTTCAGGTCCGAATAGCTTCAGCCTCATCGTCTGTCCCAGGATGCAGACGTTCCGGGCGTTGCGGACGTCCTCCGCGGTGAAGGACTGGCCCAGAACGATCGGCCATTCCTTGACGGCCAGATACTCCGGCGAGGTGCCGCGGACCTGCGAACGCCAGTTTTGGTTTTGGTAAATGATCTGGACTCTCGAGTCGACGAGCGGCGAGACATTGATGACGAAAGGAATGGTCTTGATGGCCTCGGCGTCAGCCACGACGAGCCGGCGGGTTCCTTTGGTTCCCGTCCGCACGCCTCCCCGATTGACCGAGCCTTCCTCGATCCAGATGAGATTGGCGCCGAGCGTGGCGATCGATTTTTCGACCCGGATCGAAGCGCCCTCGCCGATGGCCACCATGCTGATGACCGCTCCGACGCCGATGGCGATTCCGAGCAAGGCGAGCCCCGTTCGCAGTTTGTTTCGACCGAGCGCCTTCCAAGCGATGCGGGTCAGCATCAAAGAGTTCATGAAAATGTCGCCCTTGTTTCTAAAGGATCCCGGCTGGATCGTTTTTAATGTTAACCCGGCAATTCTAAACGGACGATGAATAGAGACATCCTCATCCGCACTGGGCGGGGGTGGTCTCGTTTTCATGCCGCCGGCGATCGATTCACGACATCATGAAGAGGCGGCCTATTTCCGCTTATCCGGGCTCCGAGGGAAATTGAAACCCGCAGACATTCTTGGTGTGGTGCTCTTTTGAATTCAGCGGGTATTTCGAGCAGGTATAAAATTTTAATTTTTCGATCCGGCATACCGCTTTGTTTTCGTCGTCGTACTTCAGAAAAACGCATTGATACATGAACTTGCAGCAGGCGCCGCAGCGGCGGCACTGACCGTAGCGGCTTTTGTCTCTGGGCTTCAGGTAGATAATCAACTGGCGGACTTTATGAAAAAGGTTGTACTTCAAATATTCTTCTTTGAAAAGATTGTGTTTCGAATCGAGATTAGCTCGATGAATCTGAACGTATGATGAATTGTCGGACGTCCGGCGTTATAGGGTTGGGAGAAGGCCGCCTCGAAGTGAAGCCCATAATTGCGGTAGTTGACTTGCCT
>PMCY01000320.1:0-3619 GCA_003154255.1 Candidatus Aminicenantota bacterium
GTTTCGATCGATATGCCTGGGACGGGTTCCGCTTTGGGAAAACGATGACGACCCGGTACAAAAAAGTTGACGGGGCTTGGCAGCTCGCGAAGACACTATAGGGGGCCCAAATAAATTCCCTTTTTTAAGAGAAATCCTCCGCGCTTGTCGAGAGGAATGCGTTTATCCAAAAAATATTTGCCACAGCATCAACAACACCGAAACAAGCATAAATCCAAAAGTGATCCAGGCGATAATTCGATTCTTTTTCCCGGTTTTAAATCTGCCCACGATTCTTTCGTCGTCGCCCAGAATGATGATGATGGCAATGAGGGGGACACCCGCAATTCCATTGATCACCGCGGCATAATACAAGGCTTTCATAATATGGATGTGCAGCAGGTTCATGGCCAAACCGATCAGCGTCGCCAAGGCGATGATCAGGTAAAATATCTTGGCTTTCATGAATTTTTTGGATAAACCCTCCGTCAATCCAAAAGCTTCCGCAACCGCATAGCCCAACGATCCCGCCAAAACCGGAATCGATTGCCAGCCGATGCCGATGATTCCAACGGCGAAAAGAATATAAGCAAAATTGCCGGCCAGAGGTTTCAGGGCCAAAGCGGCCTGTTGGGGGGTTTCAATATTGACAATTCCATGGGCGTGCAGTGTCGCCGCCGTCGTTAAGATTATAAAAAAAGTCATTAAATTGGAAAACAACATTCCTATTTTGGTGTCGTTCCCCATTTCCTTGATTTCCCGCTGTCTGACTTCCGGCTTAAGATTAAAATCTTCGATCCTTCCGGCGGCGATTTCTTCTTCTATTTCCTCCGAGGCCTGCCAAAAAAACAGGTAAGGGGAAATGGTCGTTCCCAAAAATCCAATCATGGTCATGATGTACTGCCGATCAAATTTTATCTGGGGGATAAGAGTATTCCAGGCAATCGCTTTCCAATCTTGTTTAACCAAAAAAGCCGTAATCACATAAACCACCAGACTTAACCCCAGCCATTTCAAGAGGCCCGAATATTTTTTATAGGGAATTAATATTTCCATGGAAATAATCAAAAAACCGACAAATATCAGCCACCCATAAAATTTCAACCCGAAAATCATTTGCATGGATGCGGCAATGATTCCCAGATCGGCCCCGATATTGATGATATTGGCAATGGCCAACAATGACACCGTTATGATTAAAAGCCTTTTGGAATGGTATTTTTTAATGACTCCGGCCAAACCCGTGCCCGAGGCCATCCCGATTCTTCCGCACATTTCCTGTATGGCCACCATGGCCGGCCACAAAAACAAGGCCAGCCACCCCAGCTTATAGCCATATTGGGCCCCGGCGATCGAATAGGTCGCAATCCCCGACGGATCATCATCGGCCGCTCCGGTGACAAAACCCGGGCCGATTTTTTTGAATAATATTTTGATATTTTTCAATTCCACGGATTAAAGATAACAATAATTGATTTTTTGTCCAGATGTTTTTCGAACTTGAAGAAAAATTCCGCGAAAGAGGTCGAATCCGTCCGGGAACGTCCGGGCGAATGGCTATTTTTTGCCGCTCTTTTTGGGTTTGACCTTTTCGGGCAGCTTCTTGCCCTTGCTGGCCTTGTCCCNNCCACGACGGCCTTGGAGATCTCGTGCCTCTCCAAAAGGCTGTGAAATTTTCGCCGCTGGGCGTTAGACTTATAGGGCATGACAAACCTCTTCTCTCCGATTATCCTTGCTTCGTGAGCGACCGAATGACATCCAACTTCAATTCCCCCTTGGCGCCCCAGCCGCGCACACCTTCGGGGATTGATGGGCGGAAGCGCTCGTAAAGGCCGAAGGCCTTCTCGGCCAGCTCCTGAGGCTTGAACGACGCGGCCAACGCAGCCAGGACTTTGCGGACATCCTCCAGGGCCGCGCCGAATTTCTGGCCCAGATAACGCTCCACGCCGGCCGGATCGAGGGGTTTGTCCTTATCTAGCGCGCGAATGCCATGCCCGGTGTCCGTTGCGGGAACGGACCGGCCCAGCAGCTCGATCGACATTTCCCGGCCCGGTTTTCGTTTCTTTTGGGGTTCGCCGGGGACATATTCGGCCGGTTTGTAGATGCCGAGCCGGCGGCCCTTGGATTGGGCGTTCAGCCCGGCGACGGACTTGCCCAGAGTCAGCGCGGTTTCGTGATCGAATCCCAAATGTTCGGCCACGACGGCGGCCCACAAAGTCAGCACCGGGGCGCGGTTGATTTGAATGACCACGCTGCCGGTCGGCTTGGTCATCATGGCCATTCCCTTAAAATCATTGTCTTTGCTCCCGACCCGACTCTTATTTCGATACACGCTGGGGAAATAAGAGGATAATCGTCCCCGATTCCTTCTCTCAGTTCGCCTGGGGATACAGCAGCCCATTCAGCAAAAATTTATACGTCCCGTGAGATTGCGCTCTAATCTGGCAGGCGATGCCGACCAGGATGATCCGCCCCTTCTTGTACTGCAGATCGACGACGGCGGCCTTGCGGGCGATGACGTCCTCGCCCAGCAGCCAACCGCTCATGAGCACGTTGTTCTCGGGGTAGCTGGCCACGACTTTTCGCTCCCAGTCGCCGGTTCCGGGCAGCCATGTTTCCATAGCCAGGCTCTCGGAGAAAACAGCCGGCGTCTCTTCCTGCAGGCCGTAGCCGACGGGTGTCGTGTTGTCGACCGCCAGCCGTAGGATCGACATCGGGCAGAAGAATTTCGTCGGTTCGATCTTCTCCAAAACGTTCCGGACCGGCGTCTCGAATTCCTTGAGGGCGAACTTGCAGGCCTCGTTCAGCGTGACCAAGATCCCGCCCTGCTCGACGAACGCCTTCAGAGCGTCGACACCTTCTTTTTCCAGTCCGCCTTCGTATTCGGGCGGCAGGGGGGTGAACCATCGGGCGTACGGCGAGGCAGGGTCGATCTTGCCCGTCTTGATGATGTCCGCGTTCTCGGCGGCGAAGACGATGACGTCATATTTGGCCTTGAGATCGATCTTGGCCGGGGCTTTGGCGGGCTTGGCGTCCGGAGCCGCCTTGGGGCCCCGGAAATCGGTATTGTGCAGGGTCGTGTAAGGGATGCCCAGGTCGTCCAGGACATAGCGTGACCAGCCCTCGTCCATGCTCGACCACCAGGATTGGTAGAGGCCGATCCTGGGGTTCTTGAGCGCCGCTGTAGGGATGCCGGCCGCGTCGTCCATCGCCCAGGCCCTAGCGTGGCGCTTCTCCAATAATCCCGGCAGCGCTTTCTGCACGGCCGGACCGTTTTTGATGAGAAAACTTCCCGCCGGCAATTCGGAATCGCCGCTGCCGATTTTTCCTTTGGCCCGCGAAATCTCCGCCCCGTCCTTGAGCAGGGCGAAAACCACGGCGTAAGACGCATTCTCCCGCGCGTCCATGATGAAATATTTCGGGGCCGCGATTGCCGCCGAGCCTTCCGTGCTCTTATTCGTTTCCGCTGCCCCCATTATTCCGCCCCGGCGCTCATACGCAACCTTCTCCACCCGCTCCAGCTTGGCCGTAAACGGCTTGTCGACCTGCTCGCACAAAACTCCCATCTGCAGGGGCAGCGTCCAGCCCGCATTGTCATAAGGTGGAACCGGGGGGCCGCCGGGATATTCGCGGATGTCGG
>PMCY01000320.1:3720-3884 GCA_003154255.1 Candidatus Aminicenantota bacterium
TGGCCTTTATCCGTCGTCTCGATCGAGTTCTTGGACATCAGGTAGGAATTCATCAGGAATTCCTCCTTGAAGCGCGAAGCCGTGTTGATCAGGCTCAGCGAGAGGGTCAGCTCGTAATCGACGATGTCCCGCAGCCGCCACCAGCCGCCCGGCCAGGGGTCGGG
>PMCY01000320.1:3929-4210 GCA_003154255.1 Candidatus Aminicenantota bacterium
GGACAACGCCGCTAAAACCGTTTCTCTGCAGATCGAAGGCCATATTGGCCCCGGCCAGATTGACGCCTCGCCACAGCAGGGGCTGGACGTTGGGTACGGGCGGATCCATGAACGGCGGGATGAAGAGCCGGGCTTCGTCATGCCCCATCTGGTGCTCGTNNTGTCGGGATATTTCTGCCGCTCCAGGAGCGCCCACACGAAGGGCTTGTACGGCTGGGCCAGCAGCACCACGTACGACCCCACGCCGTAGGCTCTGCCTCCGGCCGTGAAATCCTCCTTGG
>PMCY01000320.1:4291-4417 GCA_003154255.1 Candidatus Aminicenantota bacterium
ACCAGCCGCCCGGCCAGGGGTCGGGGAATTCCATGCGCCGCTGGGAGTAGCTCTTGGGGATCTCCGTCGGCTCGACGTATATCGGCGTGGCCAGCTTGACCGAGGCCATCTCGCTCAGGATCCCGA
>PMCY01000320.1:4489-5791 GCA_003154255.1 Candidatus Aminicenantota bacterium
ACCTTGGTCACGGCCCGCGTCTCGGACAGGTTGAACATGAACCAGTCGCGGTTGTCATCGTGCCCGGCGTAGGCATGGTAGAGCCAGGGCATGCTGCCGCCCTCGTACTTGGTGCCCAGGTATTTTTTATACCAATCGACTTCCATCTGCTCGCCGTCCGGGTTGGTTGTCGGAACGAGCAGGACAATGACGTCGTCCAGGACCTTGGCGGCGTCCCAAGGCGTCTCGCCCTTGACCAGCTTGTAGGCCAGCTCCAGGGACATTTGCGACGCGGCGATCTCGTCGGCGTGGATGTTGCAGGTAATGAGCAGAATGAGCTTGCCTTCCTTGGCCAGCTTCCTGGCCTCTTCGATAGGCAACGCCCTCGGATCTCTGATCTTTTTGGCCATGGCCCGATAGGCGTCCAATTTGGCCATGTTGGCCTCGGAGGTGATGACGGCCATGAACATCGGCTTCTTCAGCGTCGATTCGCCGATGGGGAATAGCTTCAGCTTGGGCGATTCCTTCTCCAGCTTCTGGAAATAGGCCTGGATCTGGCTATAGTCCGCNNGGAGGGGAGGAAAAGAAAGAGGATGAGGACTAAAAGAGATAGGGAGTATGAAAATTTAGCGGCGCGTAGGTTCATGATTTTTTCCCTCCTTAGGAAAAACCGGTGAACACATTATGAACGGGATAGGTTCAGAACGTCAACAAAGAATCGGGAGCCCCCTATTTTCTAGAGAAAACTCCCATTCTGCCGACGTCTTATTTTATGATGCGCGCCGCGGGAAGCTGATCGAATACAAGTCGTATCATAATAACGTCTTGCAAATATTAAAAACAACATGTAGCATGGAGGCATGGACAAAATGCAGACGATGATTTCCAGACGCGGGCAGACAGTCGTTCCCGCCGTTCTCCGACGGAAACACAAGATCGAAGCGGGCGATCGGCTCGTCTGGATCGACGATGGAGAAACAATCAAAGTGGTCCCTCTATCCGGCGATTCCGTCCGNNACATGGAAGACGAACCCGGATCCGCTTTTGTGGAGCAGGTTTTAAACGATCCGAAATCCTCCGTCCTCATTCCCTGGCCGGTTCTCTTCGAAGTTTATTACACAACGCGGCGGAAAAAAGGCGAAAAAGAAGCGGATCGTCGCTATGTGCTGGTCAAAGAACTGCCGGCCGAGATCATTTGGGCCTTCGATGAACCGCGCCTCTTGTCGTCCGCCCGGATCAAGGCCCGATTTCCGCTTTCCTTTGCCGATTCCATCATCGCGGCTACGGCCGAGCGGGAGCATGCCGTTCTCGTCCACAAGGACC
>PMCY01000105.1 GCA_003154255.1 Candidatus Aminicenantota bacterium
ACGGACCAGCGCCAGCATATGTTCTGGCGGCTCATGGACGAGAAACATCCGGCCTACGACCGCGCTCTGGCCGAAAAATTCGGCGGTACGATCGAGCGGACATACCGCCAGGCCGACGAGATGCTGGCCCAGTCCCTGGCCCGCATCGACAAGGATACGGTCGTCCTGGTCATGTCCGACCACGGCTTCCGGCCCTTCTACCGCGGCTTCAACCTCAACACCTGGTTGCGCGACAACGGCTACCACCATCTCATCAACGAGTTCAAGAAGGAAGAGCTGGAGATGGGCTTTCCCAGCACCGACTGGTCCAAGACCAAGGCCTACGGGATCGGCCTCAACGGATTGTATATCAACGAACGCGGCCGCGAAGGGGCCGGCATCGTCGCCTCCGGCGGGGAGAAGGATACGCTGGTCCGCGAGATCGCGGCCAAGCTGGAGGCCTTCAAGGATCCCCAGACCGGCGATCGCGTCGTCCAGAAGGCCTATGTGGCCAAGGACGTCTACACCGGCGCCCATGTGGACGCCGCGCCGGACATCGTCGTTGGCTTCGCCCCCGGCTATCGCATCTCCTGGAAATCGCCGCTCGGCCGGACCCCGGCCCAGGTCATGGAATCAAACACCGCCAAGTGGAGCGGCGACCACATGGGCGCGGCCGAAAACCTGCCGGGCATCGTCCTGACCAACGGGCCACTGCAGGCCGAATCGCCGGCCCTCTACGACGTGACGGCGACGATCCTGGATGTCTTCGGCGTGGACAAGCCCAAGGATTACATCGGAGAGTCGATCTTTCGCGGAGAGAAATAAATGGCCACCGAAAAAATCAAGCTCGACAAGGACCTCATGGACAAGGTCCGCAAGTTCGCCCAAATCTCGGGCTATTCCTCGCCCGAGGAGTTCGTCATCCATTGCCTGGAACGGGAAATCGCCTCGCTCGAGGAGAGCGATACCGAGGAAGAGATCAAGAAGAAGCTCAAGGGCCTGGGATACATCGGCTGATGTTCGCCGCCGTCCAATCCGTCTGGGGCGCCGCGTTCGGCGTGTTCTTTCTGCCTTTCCGGGCCCTCGGACCGTGGGCGGCCATGGCCGCCGTATCNNGCCCATCTCCTGGAGATCCGGCTCTTCAAAAACGACTTCGGCCAGACCCTGCGGTCGCAGGGACGGATCCTCGTGGCCAACGGCCGCTACCTCGGCTACGCCGTCAAACCCATGCTGGTCATGCTTGTTCCCATCCTGCTGCTCTTGCTTCAGCTCGACGTTTGGTACGGGGCCCGTTCGCTCCGCCCGGGCGAGACCGCGGTCGTCAAGGTCCGCTTGGACGCGTCGGCCAACCCGCTGAGTGCGCACCTGTCCATCGCGGCCCCCCCCGGGCTGACGGTCGAGACGCCGGCCTTGCGCATCGAGGAGGAGAAGGAGATCGATTGGCGCATCCGGGCGGACGCCGTGGGAATTCATGAGCTGAAATTTACCGCGGACGGCGGGACGTTCACGAAAACGGTGGCCGTCGGCCTGCCTCTCCTGAAGGCCAAGATCGTTCCCCTGCGGGTGCGAAGCGGCGGGTGGGACGCCCTGAACCATCCCGGCGAAGCGCTTCTTCCCTCTGATCAGCCCGTCGTCTCGGTCGAAGTGGCTTATCCTCCGGCCCGCCTCAGCCTGTTCGGCTGGCGGATGCATTGGCTGGTGGCCTATTTTCTTCTCTCCATCGTCTTCGGCTTCGGCCTCAAGGGCGTCTTCAAAGTCGAAATCTGATTCGAGGGCTCAACCCGTAAGCGTCCCCGCCCCCGTAATCAGCGCCTGCCATTCCTCGCGGATCGCTTCGATTGGAATCGGCAATCCCGCTCCGGCCTCCTTCCTCTTCTTGAACACGTCGGCCAGCGTCAGCGACGGGCAGCGGCCATGCACCGGGCGCGGGATGAAGCCCCTCATCCGGGCATAGATTTCCGGGAAGCCCTCCTCGCGGATGTTGCCGAAACGGACGGGCAGAAAGACGCAGGGATTGACGTTGCCGTCGCTGTCGATATAAAGGAGCGAGTGCCCGCCCATCCGGCAGCCCAGCCGCTCGGGCGCTTCGTAAAAAGCCTCATAGGAAATGAACGGATGGCGGCGATAGCGTGGTTCGGAGTTCACCCGGGTGAAGATCTCGGTGGCCGTGGCCCGGTCCCCGGCCGGAAAAAGCTCCGCGGCGCTTTCGCCGCAGTACCCGCCCGTCGGGCGCGGTTCGAGGAAACGGACGGCCCCGACTCCAAGGTCGCGGGCCATGTCCATGTAGGCGGGCAGATCTCCCGCACGGATGAGGTCCCTGGACAGGCAGAGATTCAGATAGGTGAACACGCCGGCGTCCTGGAATGCGCGCAGAGCGGCAACGGCCTCATTAAAAGCGCCCTGGTACCCCCGCAGGGCATCCTCGCGGGCGGGACGGACATCGTCCAGCCCGACGGCGGCGGCGGACAGTCCGGCGTCCTTGAGAAGCCGGGCCCTCGAAGGGGTCACTCCATGGCCCGAAGTATGAACGTGGAACTCGGAACGGTCTTTGTCGGCGGTGTTCAGAATCCCGAGAACGTCGGTGAACCGGGACATGGGCTCCCCTCCGGACAGGATGATGATCGCCGCCCCGGCATCCTGCACGTCGGCCACGGTCCGCTTCCAGACTTCGAGCGGCACGTCCGCTCCGCCGCGCAGGTTGAACCGCTCGTAGCAGTGGGCGCAGCGGTAGGAACAGGTCCGCGAAACGGCCAAAATGACGGTGTCGATCGTGGTTTTATACGGCGTCCCGGCGGCGTTGATATTCAACCCGCCGCGGGAGACCATCCTATCGTAGGGCCTGGAGGGCAGGGCCGGCACGGTCAGGCAATAGCGGTAGGTCCCGGCCTGGCGGACGATCCTGTTGAAGCGGAAGCTCTTGACCGTCCGCAGGGTGCTCAAGAGCCCGCCCCGTTTCGCGGCCAGGATGAACAGGGGATTTTTCTTCCGCTGAAGCCACGCCGCCGCATAGCTCAGGAGGAGCCGCAGGCGCAGAGGAACCGCGCCCGGACCTGAATAGAAACGAACCTCCCCCGCTCCCCGGTCCTCCCGGCGGGACGCCGGGGACCGGCCTCCCGCCTGGCCCTCGTGGTTTTTCATGATCATCTCCCGGCCGGATGAAAAGCTCCGGAATCCTGTCTTCATACTAGTCCCGGGAGGGCCGTCGGTTGTCAAAAAGTTGCCAATTTTCGGTTAAGAAAGATTCGCACTTTTTCGTTTGCTTCGGCCGGGAGCGTGTGTTATATCAGGGCCACGGATTCGACCAAGGAGGAGATCATATGAAGAAAACCGTTTTGTTTCTGTGCGTTGCCGTCCTGGCCCTCGGGCTGACTGCCTGCAAAGGCGGGGGGAAATACGGCGATGTGACCGTCGTCATGGAAAAATATATGGCCGGCATCGACGCCTTCGCCACCGCGATGGACGGGGTCAAGGACGCCGATGGCGTGGTCAAGGCCCTCAATGGCCTGACCGAGGTCACGAAAGCCGTGGCCCCGAAAATGAAGGCATTCGAAACAAAGTATCCGGAATTAAAGGCCGCGGAAAACCCGCCCGCCGAATTGAAGCCCTTGATGGACAAGATGATGGCCGTTTCGGGCAAAATGATGGGCGCGATGGGCAAGATCCAGCAATACATGCAGGATCCCAAAGTCCTGGAAGCCAACACGAAGCTGTCCGAGGCGACCGCTCTTATGAGATAAGCCCCGGGCTGCGGACATCCANNTTGCGGCTGACTCCCAAAGCCAGGGCGGCCAGGGTCCGGTTCCCGCCCGACTCGCGAAGGGCCTTCTCGATGAGGGCCTTCTCGGCGTTCCCCGCGGCCGATTGGGCGGCGTCGCGCAGGGTGTCTCCGGCTGTTTCGAACGGGGGGGACTCCGATGGGACCGCTTGTCCGGACCGGATGCGGAGGGGAAGACTCGACTCGGCCAGAATGGGGTCGTCCGAAAGGACCATGGCTTCATAGATAACGTTTTCCAGCTCGCGAACGTTGCCCGGCCAGCCGTAATCCAGGAGCGCCTCCATGGCCTCGGGCGACACCGCGACGATTTCTTTCTTGAGCTCGGCCCTGTACTTCTTGAAGAAGTGCTCACATAGGAGCGGGATGTCCTCGCGGCGGTCTCGCAGGGGAGGCAGCTGGAGCGATAGAACGGCCAGCCTGAAATAGAGGTCCTCGCGGAAATTCCCCCGGCGGATCTCCTCCTCCAGGACTTTATTCGTCGCCGCAATCACCCGGACATCGATGGGGATCGTCTTGGTCCCTCCGACTTTAACGATCTCGCGCTCGCCCAGGGCCCGCAGGACCTTGACCTGGGCGTCGAGCGGCAATTCACCGATCTCGTCCAGGAAAATCGTCCCGTGCTGGGCCAGCTCGAACTTGCCCGTCGTTTCGGCCCGGGCGTCGGTGAAGGCGCCCTTGCTGTGGCCGAAGAACTCGGACTCGATCAGGTCGCGCGGCACGGCCCCGCAGTTGACCACAACGAACGGGGCATCCTTGCGCGGACCGGCATAGTGGATGGCCCGGGCGGCGAGCTCCTTTCCCGTGCCGCTCTCGCCGGAGATGAGGACGGTGCCGTCGACACGGGCCATGCGCTCCATCGTCTGGAAGATCGAATTCATCCGGCCGCTGGTGCCGACGATGGCGGCGAAGCTGTATCGGGTGTGCAGCTCTGACTTGAGCTCCTGGACCTCGGTCTCCAGGCGTCGGATTTCCAGGGCCCGGCCGATGAGCAGCTGCAGCTCCTCGTTGTCGACCGGCTTTTCCAGGTAAGCGTAGGCGCCCAGCTTGGTGGCCTCGACGGCGTTTCTGATGGTGCCGAAGGCGGTGATGATGATGATCCGGCAGGCCGGGGCGTCCCGCCGCAAGCCGGCCAGGACGTCCAGCCCCGGGATGTCAGGCAGGTTCATGTCCAGCAGGACGACGTCGGGCGCGGACCGGCGGGCCAGGGCCAGGCCCTGTTCACCGGTCGCGGCGCTCTCCGTCCCGTAACCCTTCTCGGCCAGGAGCAGGGAGAAGATGTCGCGGATGGATTTCTCGTCGTCGATGATGAGGACCTTGAATTTCATGGGCGCCCCTTCTTCCTCATTCCAGGGGCAGGCTGACCAGGATGGTCGTCCCCTGCCCGATCCGGCTCTTGACCTCGATGTCGCCGCCGTGGGATTTGACGATATTGTAGCAGATCGACAGACCCAGGCCCGTGCCGCCCTTCTTCGTGGTGAAGAATGGGTCGAAGATGCGGTCCATATTCTCTTCGGGGATGCCTTCGCCCGTGTCGGCGACGGTCACGACCGCCTTGGGCCCGTCCTTGCGCAGGGCTTCCACGGTCAGGGTGCCTCCGGCCGGCATGGACTGGACGGCGTTGAGAAAGAGATTCAGAAACAGCTGCTTGAGCTGGGACTTGTCGCCGAGCACCGAGAGCGGCTTTTCTGGAAAGACCCGCCGGACCTCGACCTTTTGGGTCCGGGCCTGGAA
>PMCY01000154.1 GCA_003154255.1 Candidatus Aminicenantota bacterium
TTCGTCGATTCGTCCTGGTATTTCTTCCGCTACACTTCGCCTCGGAGCGAGGAGCTGCCCTTCACCCGCGCGGCCGCCGATTACTGGCTTCCCGTCGATCTGTATATCGGCGGCGTCGAGCACGCCATCCTGCATCTTATCTATGCGCGTTTCTTCACCAAGCTCCTGCGCGACCTCGGCCTGACCGCCGTCGGGGAGCCGTTCCCTCATTACCTGGCCCAGGGCATGGTCAACAAGGATGGCTCGGCCATGTCCAAGTCCAAGGGCAATGTCGTCGATCCGGACGAGATGCTCCAGCATTACGGCGCCGACGCCCTGCGCTTGTTTATCCTTTTCGCCGCCCCGCCGGAGAACGAGTTCGACTGGAACGAGGACGGGCTGGAAGGCTGTCACCGGTTCGTCGGCCGCGTCTGGGGCGTCTTTCAGCAGGCCCTTCAACTCCCCCCCGCGGGCGAACCCGGCGGTCCGCTCGATTCCGCGGCCTTGGCCCGCCTGCGGAAAAAGATGCATCAGACCATCCGCAAGGTCGGCGAGGATATCGAGAAGAGGTTCCGTCTCAACACCGCGGTCAGCGCTTTCCATGAGTTCGTCAACGTCCTGAAAAAGGAATGGGACGCGCTCAAGGGTGCGGTGGAAGGCCGGGATCTCCTGCGCCAGGCGGTCGAGAATTTGACCCTGATGATGGCGCCCTTCACTCCCCATCTCTGCGAGGAGATGTGGAGTCGCCTCGGACGCGGAGGTCTCGTCCTGCGGTCGCCCTGGCCGGTTTTCGATCCGGCCCTGGCTCAGGAGGAGAAGGCGACCATTATCGTCGAGATCAACGGCAAGATCCGGGACAAGTTTGAGGCCTCCTCCGACATCGGCGAAGAGGCCATCAAAGCCCAGGCCCTTCTTCTGCCCCGCATCCAGCAGCTTTTGGCCGGGCAGACCGTGCGCAAGGTCGTTGTCATCAAGGGCAAGATGATCAACATCGTGATCGGATGAAAAAACCCGCGTTCCTGGCCTTCTGTCTTTTCGCCGCCGCCTGCGGGTATCACGCGGTGGGGACGGGCGGCAGCCTGCCGCCCGAGATCAAACGCATCCAGGTCCCAATTTTCGAGAACCGGACCACCCGCTTCCAGCTCGATCTCAAATTGACCCAGGCCGTCATCGACGAAATCGTCGCCCGCGGCAAGGTCGAGATCACGACCGACGCGGCCAAAGCCGACGCCGTCCTAATCGGACGGATTCTGAGCTTCACGGCGACGCCCGTCGCCTTCTCCAACAAGACCGCCGACCGCTACGAAATCCTGGTTGTGACCGAAATCACGCTCAAGCAATCGAAAACGGACAAAATCATCTTCACCAATCCGTCGTACTTCTTCAAAACCGATTACCAGGTCCCCGAGGGCTCGGATTTCGAGTCTTCGCAGAGCACGGCCCTCGATACGCTGGCCCAGCTCTATGCCCGCAGCCTGATTGTGGCCATCCTGGAGGGATTCTGACGCATGCGCGCCGCCGTCCCTAGCGCGGGACCGACGGAAAAGACCGTCAAGTCCGGCTATCTGTTCCACGGTGAGGAGCTCTTCCCGGCCCGCGAATTCATCGACCTCCTGAAGATCGCGCTCGTGGACGACGCGGGCGGGCCGGCCGTCGAGGACCGCTTCGACCTGGAGGGAACGGGCTGGCGGGACATCGTCGATTCCGCCCGCAACGTGTCCTTCTTCTTCTCTCCCTGGCGGCTGATCGTCGTCGAGGCGTCCAAGGCCGCCCAGGCCGAGTTGACCGCGGATGAAGAGGCGGTCCTTAAGGAATTTTTCGCCGATCCCACGCCCAAGACCGTCCTGGTGATGCTGTACGCCGGCAAGCTGGGCAAGACCAAGCCTCTCTTCAAGCTATTCGACAAGCTCCCGGAATCCCTGGCTGCCGTCGAGGAGATGAAGCCGCTCAAAGAAGCCGGGCTTGTCGGATGGGCCGACCGGAAGGCGACGGCGCTGGGCAAGCGGATCAGCTCCGAGGCCGTCGAGCTATTGATGGAGATTGTCGGCGGAGATCTGCGGGCGCTCGATTCCGAGATGGGCAAACTGGCCACCTATGTGGGAAATAAAAAACTGATCGAGCCGATCGATGTTCGAGCCGTCACCGACGGGGCCAGGGACTTCGCGCCTTATGAACTGACCGATGCCCTGGAGAAAGGCGACACCGCCCAAGCCCTGGTCATCCTCGACCGGGAGATGCCCGAAGGGGCCCGGGGTGAGCAGATGCTGGGCATTATGGCCGGATTTTTCCGCGACATCCTTATCGGCCGCATCGGGCTGGCCCAAGGCCGGGACCGGCGGGAGATCTTCAGGGAGCTTCGGCCGAACATCAAGGAATACTACAATTTTTATCCCGAGAAGCTTCGCCAGTATTTCGCCGCGGTCGAGGGGCTTACGGACGACGCTTTCGCCCTCCTGGCGGCGGAACTTGAACGGCTGGATATGAAACTGAAGACGTCGGACTCCGACGCCAAAGCCTTGTTCGATGCGTTTTTTTGCGAATTCGGCCGGACGGTACGCCGGCCGGGGCTCACTTCGAAGCGGCGGGGCTAGTCTTCTCGATCTGGCGGGCCAGGCGGGATTTGTATCGGGCACCCTTGTTGGCGTGGACCGTCCGCTTCTTGACCGTCTTGTCGACGACCGCATAGGCGCGGGGAAGGGCCTTTTGAGCGCCTTCCTTATCCCCGTTCTCGATCAGAGTGCGGATTTTCTTGATCTCCGTGCGCAGCGCGGAGGTGTTCTTCTTGTTGACCAGGTTGCGGCGGAGGCTGTAGCGATGCTGCCGTTCCGCGGATGGATGACGAGCCATAGTGATCTCCTTTTAGGGCGTGTTATAATAGAATATCGGCAACGTCTTGTCAACGCGCGAGATAGACAACCCATGAAAATCGTGCTGCAGCGCGTCCGCGAGGCTTCCGTCTTCGTCGGGGATCGGGAAGTCGGCCGCATCGGGCGCGGCTTGTGCCTGCTCGTGGGCGTGGAGAAGGGGGACACCGGGGACGACGTTGAAACCCTGGCCCGCAAGGCGGTCGAATTGCGCATCTTCCCGGACGCCCAGGACAAGATGAACCTGTCCGTGATCGATGCCGGCGGCGCGGTGCTGGCCGTGTCCCAGTTCACCCTGGCGGGTTCGACGGCCCGGGGGCGGCGACCCAGCTTCGACAACGCCGAGGCGCCCGCCCGGGCGGCCGAGCTGTTCGATCTTTTCACGGCCAAGGTCCGGGAACGCGGCCTTGTCGTCGCCACCGGCGTTTTCCAGGCCATGATGGACGTCCGCCTGGTCAATGACGGGCCGGTGACGTTCGTTCTCGACTCGCGATAAGAAAAGTTTCTATCCCGCTTCCGAAATCGGGGCTCAGGGCATTCGGGGTAAAACACGCTTGTTTTTCCCCGGCGAGGAAAATCCCCGCGTTTTGACCTGACTTACCCGAATCACCGAAACATTTCATAACGAACGGCACGACAGAGTAAATAAGATCCGCAGACCTTTTAAAAATCAGGTGAACTTGAAGTCGCAGATTTTGTCCAGCGCCGCCTGGGCCGCAGCCCGCACGGGCGGACTGGCGTCCCGTCCCAGGCGGACCAGCAAGGTCCGGGATTCCGCTCCCCCGATCTCTCCGAGGGCGGCGGCGGCCGAACGACGGACATCGGCATTGGGGTCCTCGATAACGGCCCGGATGAAGCGGGCCGTACCGGGAATCCTTTTCGCCGCCAGAATCTGAAGGGCCGCGCTCTTGGCGAACCAGGGCGGTCGAGTCAGCCGCTTGCAGACGTCTTCGAGGGGGCAGTCATCGCGGGCGATGAGCCCGCGGACGGCGATGCCACGGACCTCTTCGATCGGATCGGCGATCAGCCCGACGAGAAAGAAGGACGTCCAAGGGGCCTCGATGCGGGCCGCCGCGTGGATGAGGCGGATTCTCTTGCCCCGGTTCTGGAGGATGGCCGTTTTGGCCAGGATTTCCGCGGCCAGGGCCCGAGGTTCGCGGGCCTCGTCCGCCGGAGCCGTCGAAATCTGAAGCTCCTCCAGGACGGGAACCGCCGCCCCGGATTCCTCCGCCACCGTCCGTCTCAGGAATTTCACGACGTTTTTCAGACCATGTCCAAAATATGTCCCATTTTCTCTTTCTTGGTTTTCAGATAATGGATGTTGGTTTCGCTGGGAGCGATCTCGAGAGGGACGCGTTCGACGATTTCCAGCCCGTATCCGGACAGGCCGACGAATTTGCGGGGGTTGTTGGTGATCAAACGGATTTTCTTGATCCCCAGGGAGACGAGGATCTGGGCCCCGATGCCGTAGTCGCGCTGGTCGGGCTTGAAGCCCAGCCTGGTGTTGGCCTCGACCGTATCCGCGCCTTGGTCCTGCATGGCGTAGGCCCGGATCTTGTTGGCCAATCCGATGCCCCGGCCTTCGTGGTTCAGGATGTAGAGGATGACGCCGCGCCCTTCCGTCTCGACCAGGGTCATGGCCCGGTGCAGCTGTTCCCCGCAGTCGCAGCGGCCGGAGCCGAATGTGTCGCCGGTCAGGCATTGCGAATGGGCCCGGACGAGGATCGGGATCTGGGGATCGATCTCGCCCTTGATCAGGGCGACGTGGTCCTCGTGCTGGATGACGTCCTCGAAGACGGCGATGCGGAAATGCCCGTATTGAGTGGGCAGGTCGGCTTCTTCGATCTTGCGCACCAGGCATTCGTGGTGCATGCGGTACTTGATGAGGTCGGCGATGGTCAGGATGGGCAAGCCGAATTCGGCGCCCAGCTTCACCAGCTCGGGCAGGCGGGCCATCGTGCCGTCCTCGTTCATGATCTCGNNCCGGCCAGGCGGGCCAGGTCGACGGAGGCCTCGGTTTGTCCGGCCCGGGAAAGAACGCCGCCCTCCTTGGCTTGGAGGGGAAAGATGTGCCCGGGCCGGGCCAGATCCTCCGGCCGGGTGGCCGGATCGACGGCCAGGCGGATCGTCCGGGATCGGTCAGCGGCCGAGATCCCGGTCGAAATCCCTTCCTTGCCGTCGATGGAAATGGTGAAGGCCGTTTGAAAGCGGGCCGTGTTGTCCTGGACCATGAGAGGCAGCTGAAGGGCCTCAAGGCGGGGTCGCGTGAGCGGCAGACAGATCAGGCCTCGGCCGTAGCGGGCCATGAAATTGACGATCTCGGGAGTGACTTTCTCGGCCGCGACCATCAAGTCGCCTTCGTTTTCCCGATCTTCGTCGTCGATGATGATGATTATAT
>PMCY01000047.1 GCA_003154255.1 Candidatus Aminicenantota bacterium
ACCGTCGATCGGGCCGCTCTGGGCGCCACGATCGTCCGGCGCGGGGTCAAGATCGACGACCTGGTCATCGTTTCCCACAACTGCGAAGTGGGCGAAAACGCCATCCTGGTCGCCCAGGTCGGCATCGCCGGAAGCTCCAAGATCGGCAAGGGCGCCATTCTCAGCGGCCAGGTCGGCATCGCCGACCACCTGACCGTAGGCGAGGGGGCCATCATCGCCGCCAAATCCGGGGTCACCGGGAACGTCCCGGCCGGCGCGTTCATCAGCGGCAGCCCGCACCTCGATATCCGCGTCTGGCGCAAGTTCTGGGCCGTGGCGCCTCAATTGTATGACCTGGTCAAAGAGGTCAAGAGGCTGCGGGCCCGGGTCGAGGAGCTGGAGAAGAAAAGCTGAAGGGGCTCAGGGCATACTGNNGTTTTCCCCCAGTACGCCCTTCGCCCCGTTTTTTCTTTTTAATCTTAAAACGCGTAACTGGAGCCGCGACCCCATCAGGTTGGCTTCATCCGCTCGTCCTGGCTAAGGCGTAGGGCAGCGCTGCGCTCGTTCAGCAGCGCGGCCAGCTCCGCGCACCAGAGCAGGATGGCCAGGGAAAACGACAGCCAGAGCAGGAAGAAGATGATCGAGGTCAGGGTCCCGGCCACGACCTTGGACATGACCACACCGACGGCAGAGAAATTGGCCACATAAACGACGAAGATCCGCTTGAAAACCTCCCACAGCAGCGATCCGGTGATCGCCGCCACAGCCGCCGGTCGGGTGGCAACCTTCGTCCGCGTGATGTATTTGAACAATACGAACAGGACCAGAAACCCGAGCGTGAAGGGGATCAGGTACTGGACAAAGAAGCTGTTTATGAAGTTCAGCGCTTCGGGATTGAGGGCGTCGCGCGCGAAATCACTGGCCTTAAGGGCCCGGTGGAGAGCGGTCCAGACGGCGGTGATGGAGAAGGAGAAGAGCAGGACTACGGCCATGCCGGCCAGGAGGATGTACTCCATCAGCCGGTTGTAGAAGAACGACTTGGCCCGCTTGGCCCTGAAGATGTTGTTCAGGGCTCCCATGATATTGCCGAAGAGGAAGCTGGCCGAGACGATCGAACCGACGATGCCGATCCAGCCCAGGTTGCCGATGGTCTTGCCGATGGCTCCGAGCTTGCGGAAGAAGGAGGGGTCGAAACGGGCGAAAAACTCCTCGCTGAAGACGTTCAGGCTGCGGACGGCGATTTCGGCGTTGCCCAGGAACTTGGTGGAGAGAAAGGCGAACAGGGCCAGCACCGGGACGGCGCAAAGCAGGGCGAAATAGGAGATGATGACGGCGTCGCGGAAGCAGCGGTCGCCGTTGAAGCGTCGGAAGGTCGCACCGATTGTCCGGAGAACGGGAGCCGCCGACGAAATTGGTTTCAGGGCTTCTCCCCTCCTTCAGATTGGGGTCGCGTCTACAGTTCGCTAAAAATGAGAACTTTCACGATTAGTTGTCTCAAAATTAGCGAACTGTAGACGCGNNATGAACGTCACCAGCAGAGCATAGATGACCAGCGTTTCGATCAGGATCAGGCCCAGCAGGAGCAGGAAGCGGATGTGCGGGGCGCCGCCGGGATTGCGGGAGATGGCCTCGCAGGCCGAGCTGATGGCCTTGGCCTGGTTGGTCGCGCCCGCCGCCACGGCCAGAGTGATGATGGCGCCGGCGACGATGATCGACCACTTGTAGAGGTTGGCCCTGGCAGAGGCCGCGGCATTGGCATCCTGGGCCAGAAGGGGCATGCTGGCCAGGACCAGGAAGAAGGCCAGGAGGCCCAAGGCTTTCATTCTCTTTGTCATCGGAAGACTCCTTTATGCGGTTAATGATGTTCTTCGGCTTGTTCGACCGCGCCGGCGATGTAGATGCACGACAGCAGGACGAAAACGAACGCCTGGAGGAAGGCCGTGAAGATGGACAGGGCCATGAACGGCAGGGGCAGAAGCACCGGAATGATCGAGGCGATGACCACGATCAGGACTTCCTCGGCGAAGATGTTGCTGAAGAGACGGATGCTGAGGGAGACGGGCCGGGAGAAATGGCTGATGAGCTCGATGGGCAGCATCAGCGGAGCCAGGGCCGGGATGGGGCCTAAAAAGTGCTTGAGGTACTTGAGCGGGCCCTGGGCCTTCATGCCCTGGACATGGTAATAGACGAAGACGGACANNTTGCAGAAGAAGATGAACAGCCCGACCGTGCCGACCAGGGGCAGAAACTTCCTGCCCTGGGGACCGATGATCTCGGTCATCTGGCCCTCAAAGAATTCAACGATGAATTCCAGGACGTTCTGCATCTTNNGCCACGATGAGGACCATGACCACGTAATCGGCGATACAATTTTTGGGGTCTTTGACATGGATGCCGAACAGCCCCAGAAAAGCGGCCAGGGGAGGCCCGAAGACCTTGTTGAACAACTCGACGATGGCGAGGCTGTGTTCTAGCTGTTCCATGGCGCCGCGGACTTCAATCGGGCGAGGGCCACCGCCGCTTCGCCCAAAAACACGGGAATGACCGTCGAAAATCCCGCCACGAAGGCGATGAGCTTCTTCGGATAGAGCAAAATTATAAGGAAAAAGACCCCGAAGATCAATAAAAACCGGACCGCATAGAGGGCGATCCCCATACGGATGGCTTTGGCTTTATCCCGGGTCAGGACACGGGCCAGGGCGTTCTTGAGCCAGATGAAGGAGAGGGCGGAGACGAGTCCGCCGGCCAGGAAAAAGACGCCGGTCAAGGGATCGAAGAGAAAAACCGCGGCGATGGATAGGAGCCCGGCGGCGGCGGCGACCTCAAAGGGGATCCGCCGGATGATCTTTTCCTCGATCGGATCGACGAAGGAGGCGGAGGGGCCGGGTTGCGGGGCGGCAGGTCCGTTTGCGGGCGCGTTTTCGCTCATGAGAATCGCTATTTTACCATATTAGATGTCCGGGTCCTTATCGTATTTGCGGATGCCGCGGATGAGCGAAATCAGCCCCGAGGCAACGCCCAAAAGGGTCCAAATGCACAACATCCAGGGCGCGGTATGCAGCCATTTGTCCAGAAACCAGCCCAAGAAAAGCCCCACGGCGATCGCCACCGGCAGAGTCAGGGCCAGCGAACTGACGTCGGCGAGCTTACGATAATCCATCCCCAACCTTACTTTTTCTTGCGATTGGACATGCGGACGTAACCGTAGATGACGGCGGCGACGAAAAGGATCAGCAGCAGTTCCATCAGTCCGATCATGGGCGCTCCTTTCCGGTCTTCCCAATCCTATTGGACGGCATTTCAAGCCCGATTACAATATGATAAAATCCGTTTCCGTGCCACTCCACCGCCATCATCAAAGGACATCGCCATGAAGAAAGCCCTGGTCTGCGGCGCCGGCGGATTCATCGCCAGCCATCTGGTCAAACGCCTGAAAAAGGACGGCTACTGGATCCGCGGCGTGGACATCAAGCGACCCGAGTATTCCGCCAGCCCGGCCGACGAGTTCCGCCTGCTCGATCTGCGCGACGAGCCTAACTGCCGTTTCGCCGTCAGCCTTCCCGACAACGAGAAATTCGACGAAGTCTACCAGCTGGCCGCCGACATGGGCGGCATGGGCTTCATCAGCTCGGCCGAGTGCGAAATCATGCGCAACAGCGCCCTCGTCAACATCAA